>CBDUSC010000062.1:0-8322 GCA_965369735.1 uncultured bacterium | reverse complement strand
GATCGTTGCCGTTCAGGACTCTGCGCGACAATAGCTCCGTCCATCGGGTATCTGCATGCATTGGGTCGTCACTCTCGCAAGCTTCGACCGAGGCTTCGGGTGCGTAATTACCTGTGAAGTATCGGGTGTCGATATCGATGTATCTGATTTCCCCGCGATAGGCGAGGGTCACAATACACCAGTCGTTACCGGGATCGCGGCGGCGGCGGGTTTCCCAACCATCCATCCACTGACCGTGATCGTCATACACCCCCGGCTTCCATACCGGTTCATCGGGATTCAGCATGCGTTCCCTGGCGGCAAAAAACTCATCATTTGCAGCTGGCGCACTGGCGCCCAGCGATGCGTCGGCCAGATTGATCAAGCCTTTGAGTTTGTTGTTGTTGCTGTCCATAATATGTTCCTGATTATCAACTTTTTTGTATCCAATTAAAATGAGTATTAAATCTCGCCAGCCAGACCAATCCGAACGAGACATGCCGGGCTATGGCAATAACCCGCCATCGGCTGACTGGCCGGGTGGCGCGCGTCTTGCGCTGCAGTTTGTACTGAACTATGAAGAGGGCGCCGAGCAGTGCGTGTTGCATGGTGATGCGGCATCCGAATCTTTTTTGTCCGAGATCGCCAACGCAAAACCTTTTGAGGCTACGCGGCACATGAGTATGGAGTCCCTGTATGAGTATGGGAGCCGTGCCGGTGTCTGGAGATTGCTAAAGGCGTTTCGGGATCGCGATATGCCGCTCACGGTATTTGCGGTAGCCATGGCGGCGCAAAAAAACCCTGTGGTTATCCAGAAGATGCTCGATGACGGGCACGAAATCGCGAGTCATGGCTGGCGCTGGATCGACTACCAGTTTGTCGACGAGGATACCGAGCGCGAGCATATCCGGATGGCAGCCGATGCGCTGACAGAGCTTACTGGAAAACCGCCGCTGGGCTGGTATACAGGCCGCGATAGCCCGAATACCAGGCGTCTGGTCGTCGAGCACGGCGGGTTTATCTATGACTCCGATTCCTATGCCGATGACCTGCCGTACTGGGTGAACATGTCCGGGCAAAGGCAGCTTGTGATTCCGTACTCGCTTGATTGCAACGATATGCGTTTTGCAACGCCGAACGGCTTCGCTACAGGCAGCCAGTTTTTCGACTACCTGCGTGATGCATTTGATGTGCTGTATGCGGAAGGCAAAACCACACCAAAGATGATGTCGGTCGGCCTGCATTGCAGAATTTCCGGCCGGCCGGGGCGCTTTGCCGCGCTGGAGAATTTTCTCGATTATGTGCAACAACACAAGGATGTCTGGGTGTGTCGCAGGGTCGATATTGCCCGGCACTGGATCGAGCGGCACCCGGCACCGGGTACATCAGGGTGACTGCAAGCACGGGTATGACGCTTGCGGAACTCAACGAGTTGGACAGAAAAGCATTTACCGATCAACTTGGCTCGATCTACGAGCATAGCCCGTGGGTGGCAGTACAAACCTGGATTGTGCGGCCGTTCAACGACATCGATGCACTGGATTCGACCATGCAGGGCGTGGTCGCTGCGGCCGGTCATGAGGCGCAAATTGAATTGCTCCGCCTGCACCCGCGTCTGGGTATCGCGGCGGACCTCAGCAGGCACTCGCGGGCAGAGCAAAGCGGCGCCGGTCTTACGACCGTAAGCGACGATGAAAGGGGCGTGCTGCACGATCTCAACGAGCAATACGAGGGGCTTTTTGGTTTTCCATACATTATTGCCGTAAAAGGGTTGTCGGTTGCGGACATCATTTCCGATTGCAAAATGCGGGTGGGCAATCGGCCGGAGATCGAATTCGAAGCGGCGCTGAACCAGGTATACAGGATTGCCCGAATTCGGCTGACTGATATGATTGCACCATGACAACAACAGTACAGGTGCTGGGCATCAGCAACGCCATTGTGGACATCCTCGCGCACGTGGATGAACAAACCCTGGAAAAAATCGGATCGCCAAAGGGATCCATGACCCTGGTCGATGCCGATCGCGCGATCGAGATATACAGCCTTATGGGTCCCACCACCGAAATGTCCGGTGGATCGGTTGCAAACACGATTGCCAACCTGGCCGTGCTGGGTGGCCAGACAGCATACATCGGGCGTGTTGCCGACGATGAACTCGGCAGGATTTTTATTCACGATATGAAATCGCTGGGCGTGGATATGCGCATGACGCCATCACCCGACGGCGCGCCAACTGCGCGATGCCATGTGTTGATAACCCCGGGCGGTGAGCGGACGATGCAGACATACCTGGGCGCCTGTATTGAGATCAGCACCGATGACGTGCATGCGGAGTCTGTCGGTGAGCCTGAGATCATTTTGCTCGAAGGTTATATCTGGGATACGCCAAATGGCGAAGCAACAACACATGAAGCCATGCGTGTGGCAAAAAAGAGCAGCCATACGCGCATCGCGATATCGCTGTCGGACTCGTTTTGCGTGCAAAGACATCAGGAAGCGTTCCTGAATGCGGTGACAGATCATGCCGGCCTTGTGTTCGCAAACGAAAAGGAGATTATGGAGCTGTTTGCTGTAGATGATTTTGATCAGGCAATGGAAAAAGCCGCTGCGCTGGATGTGCTGTTTATCGTGACCCGCTCGGAGCATGGCTCGGTCATCGTCCATGGCGACACCCGCGTCGATCAATCTGCAATGACAGTTGATCATGTGATCGACGCAACCGGGGCAGGGGATGCCTATACGGCGGGGTTTTTGTATGCGCATACCCAGGGCCGCGATCATGCGGCCAGCGCTGAACTGGGTACCCGCTGCGCGACGGCGGTGATCCAGCAGATCGGTGCCCGTATCGACAAGGCTGCTGTTTACGGCGTGTGATACAACGTGGTCCAGGATTTTCATCCATACGAGCAGTCATTCGCCGCCGATCCATACCCGGTTTATGCGCGCCTGCGCAAACAAAACCCGGTTTTCTATTCTGATGAATTTGGCTGCACGTTTCTGACGCGGTACGCGGATATTTATCCGCTGTTGTCGGATAAGCGGTTTGGCAGAACCATGGATGCGGTTTTGTCGGAGCATGAGATCCGGCAAAAGCGCGAAGCACAAAATTGGGAAAACCTTCCGTATTACAGCCGTTTTGTACGGGTAAATCTCCTGGAAACCGATGGCGCGGCTCACGGTCGTCTGCGACGCCTGCTGGCAAAGGCCATAAACCCGAAACGCATTGCGGGTCTCAGCGATCGTATCCACGATTTTCTGGATAAAAAGCTCGATGAATTATTGCCAAAGGGTGAAATGGAGTTCCTTGAAGAGCTGGCGGTGCCATTGCCGGTATATGTGATTTCCGAGCTGTTGGGCTGGCCTGAGGAAGATCGCCACCGTCTGCGGCCATGGTCTGCCGACATCGTCAGGCTTTATGAAAAGGACCATACGGGGGACCATGAACAACGCGCAGAAACCGCGGTGCGTGAATTCTCCGGCGTACTCGAGATGCTTGTCGAGGACAGGCTGGCAGTGCCGCGCGGCGATCTGGTCAGTGCACTGGTCGTGCTGGAAAAAGACCAGCAACGATTGACGCATGATGAGCTGATCTCATCGTGCATGATGCTATTGAACGCAGGTCACGAAGCCACCGTAAACGCCGCCGGCAACGGTTTGCTCGCGCTGCTGCGCAACCGCGATCAGATGCGGCTTTTGAAGCAAAACCCGGGCTACATCGATACGGTGGTCGAAGAAATGCTCAGGTATGACCCGCCATTGCAGTTTTTCTACCGGTATTCGTGGCAGCCGGCGCGATACGCGGGCGTCGATTTCAAAAAGGGCGACATGATCGGCTTGTTGTATGGATCGGCATGCCGCGATGAAGCCCAGTATGAGCACGCGGATCAGTTCGATATCCGCCGCGATCCGAATTCCCACCTGGCCTTCGGTGCGGGCACGCATTTTTGCATCGGTGCACAACTTGCGCGGCTCGAGCTAAGGGCGTTGTTCAGCACCCTGCTACGCCGCTTGCCGGATATCGCGTTGGTCGATGAGAGTCCGCTGTATCACACCGGCCTGGTATTCAGGGGATTAAAACAATTGCGCGTGTGCTGGTGAGCGTGCCGGATTACCGATCGTAACTGCTAGCTGCCAATGGGGTGCCAGGTGGTCTTGGTTTCCTGGGTGTCCCTGATGAAATACGGGCTTTGCGCCGGTTCCTTGTCCCAGCGAATATCGGCGCGTGCGATCACCCGCTTGATATTGTTCGCTGCGAGTTCCCGGATCTCACGTACGACAATGGATTCATTATCGCAATACACCACTGCGTTCACATCCATATGGCTGGCAAAGTGTTCGGTGAGTTCTTCCCTGAACCCGGTCAGGATATTGACGACGCCCGCCGGCACATCCGATGAATGCACAACCTCGGCAAAACTCACCGCGCACAATGGTAATGAATTGGATGCAAGCACGATGCAGCTGTTGCCGCCTGCAATGGCAGGCGCGATGTTTGATACCAGCCCAAGTAAACCGCTGTCCTCCGGGGCGAGTATGGCAACGACACCCATGGGTTCCAGTACCGAAAAATTGAAATGCGAGGACGCAACGGGGTTTACCGAGCTGAATATCTGCTGATATTTGTCGGCCCAGCCCGCGTAATACACCAGCCTGTCGATGCTGGCCGTCACTTCTGATTGCGCGCGTCGTTTACGCATGCCCTGGAGAACCAGTTCATGAACAAACTGCTCCCTGCGACCCTCCAGCATCTCCGCGATGCGGTAAAGGATTTGCCCGCGCAGATAAGCGCTGGCGCCCGACCAGCCGGCTACGGCTGCACGCGCGGCCACCACTGCTTCGCGGAAGTCCTTGCGGCTTCCGCGGCAAATATTGGCGATGATATTGCCATCGGCATCGTTCAACGGGTAAAAACGGCCACTTTCGGTGCGCGGGAACTTGCCGCCTATAAAAATCTTGTATGTTTTCGCGACCGGTGCCCGTGCCGATGATTTACGCGGCATGGATCGTTTTTTCGCCGACCGTTTTTTTGCCTGTGTCATCCGGGTTTCCTCACGACAAGCTCACGTATGCATCGAGACCGTGCAGACCGCCTTCTCGACCCATGCCGCTTTCTTTGTACCCGCCAAACGGCGAACTGGGGTCAAACTTGTTGAATGTATTGGCCCAGATAACCCCGGCACGGATCGCGCGCGTCATTTTGAATATTTTTGCGCCTTTGTCGGTCCACACACCACCGGACAGGCCATACGGTGTGTTGTTTGCTTTTTCCAGGCCCTCTTCCAGCGTACGGAAGGTCTGGATGGTGAGTACAGGCCCGAATATTTCCTCCTGCACGACACGGTTGGATTGTGAGACGTTGGCAAACAGCGATGGACGGCACCAGTAACCGGTGTCTGGGACCGTGCAGGACGGCTGATACAGATCACCGCCTTCTTCCTGGCCGAGCGCCAGGTAATTTTCGATTCTTTCGAGCTGCGCCCGCGAATTGATTGCGCCGATATCGGTGTTCTTGTCCAGCGGGTCACCGACGATCAATGTCTCCATGCGATCTTTTAGTTTGGAAATGACCTCATCGGCCACCGACTCCTGTACCAGCAGGCGCGAGCCCGCGCAGCACACATGGCCCTGGTTGAAAAATATGGCGTTTACAATGCCCTCAACTGCCTGATCGATGGGCGCATCGGAAAAAATAATATTGGCAGCTTTGCCACCCAGCTCCAGGGTGTACCTGGTTTTGGTGCCGTCCAGGCTTTTCTGTATCAGGCGGCCAACTGCGGTCGAACCCGTGAAGGCAATCTTGTCTACACCCGGGTGGGCGACAAGGGCGGCGCCAGCCTCGCCCGCGCCGGTGACGATATTGACCACACCCGGTGGCACCCCGGCGTCGCTAATGACTTCAGCGAGCTTCATCGCGGTCAGCGGTGTGGTTTCCGCAGGTTTGAGTACCACAGTGTTGCCACAGGCCAACGCCGGTGCGATTTTCCATGCGGCCATCAGCAGGGGGAAATTCCAGGGGATGATCTGACCGGCCACGCCAAGCGCTTTTGCGTTGCGACCCGGGAACGCGTATTCGAGTTTGTCGGCCCAGCCGGCATAGTAAAAAAAGTGCGCTGCCGCCAATGGGATATCGATATCGCGTGACTCGCGTATGGGTTTTCCGCCGTCCATGGATTCAATTACCGCAAACTCGCGCGCGCGCTCCTGCAGTATCCGTGCGATCCGGAAAATATATTTGCCGCGCTCCGCCGGTTTCATTTTTGACCAGGTTTTGTCATAGGCGCGGCGCGCTGCTTTGACCGCGAGATCGATATCCTCGTTTCCTGCCAGCGCAACTTTTGACAAGGCTTTTTCGCTTGCCGGGTTTATGGAATCAAAATACTCGCCGGATTGCGGCGCGACCATTTTGCCGCCAATAAACAGTTCGTACTGGTCGGCGAGCTGTATATGATCGCTGCTCTCCGGCGCGTCGGAGTACTGCCAGTCGGTGTCGAACTCGAGTTTGCTGGATTTTTCGGCCATGGCTAATCCCTGGAAAAGTAATCCCCGCTTTGATAGACCCCGGTTTGCTGTTTCTGGATTTGCATCAGTACATCGTTTGCCAGGCTACTGGCGCCAAATCGGAACCAGTCGGGTGTCAGCCACTTTTGCCCCAGGGTTTCGCGCAGCATGACCAGGTAATGTATGGCCAGTTTGGCTTTGGATATTCCGCCCGCGGGCTTCATGCCGACCATGCGACCGGTTTCATAATAATAGTCCCGGATCGCCTGCAGCATCACCAGCGTGACTTGCATGGTGGCCGCCGGCTGAATTTTTCCGGTTGAGGTCTTGATGAAATCAGCCCCCGCGTACATCGCCAGCACGCTGGCACGACGTACCCGGTCCAGGGTGGACAGTTCACCGGTTTCCAGGATTACTTTGAGATGCGCATCACCACAAGCTTCCTTGATGGCCGTAATTTCATCAAAAACCCTGTCATATTTACCCTGGAGAAAGGCTCCACGGGATATGACCATGTCGATTTCATCGGCGCCGGCATCCACGGCCATGCGGGTTTCTTCCAGCTTGATCGACAACGGCGCCATACCGCTTGGGAACGCGGTTGCGACCGATGCGATCTTGATATCACGCTCGCCCAGCGCTTCGCGCGCGATGCTGACCATGGTGGGGTACACGCACACCGCCGCGACATGCGGTAAACCAGGCAGCGCATCGTGCAGATGCACGGCTTTTTGACACAGCTGGCGAACCTTGCCCGGCGTGTCCTGGCCTTCCAGTGTCGTGAGATCGATCATCGATAGCACCATGTGCAGTGCTTTGAGCTTGGAATCCTTTTTGATGCTGCGTGTGCAAAAGCGCGCAACGCGCTCATCGATACCCACCTGATCGACCCGCGGCACCCGATCGAGATCGGGATGATGGTTCGCGGTTCTGATTGCCGGGCTGTTCATTGTGAAAGCTTACCGGGTTGCGGCGACAACGGTATCGAGCGCGATTTCGATCATATCCTTGAAGGTGGACTCACGCTCCCCGGTGCTGAGGTGATCGCCGTTTGTCACATCGTCGCTGACGGTGCATATGGCCAGCGCATCGACGTCGTGTTCGGCGGCCAGCGTGTATATTCCCGCCGCTTCCATCTCGATCCCCAGGATATTGTAGGTGTTCATCGCATCGAACATTTCAGGTTGTGGTGTATAAAAAAGATCGGCTGAGAAAATATTGCCGACGTGATAATCGGCGCCCTTTTGCTCAGCGATTTCTACCGCGGTTCTCAGCAGATCGAAGCTGGCCAGCGCGGCGAGATCAAAACCCCCGAACCGCATGCGGTTGACGCCCGAATCCGTGGATGCGCCCATGGCAATAATCACATCGCGCAGTTTTACCCCCGGATTCGCTGTGCCGCAGCTGCCAACCCGTATCAGGCGCTTGACGCCGTATTCGGTAATCAGCTCGCTGCAGTATATGGATGACGACGGTATGCCCATACCGTGCGGCATGATGGTCAGCGGCAGACCCTGGTATTCACCCGAATAACCCCACATGTTGCGGATATCATTGACCTGTTTTACCTGCTCCAGGTAGGTTTCGGCGATAAATCTGGCCCGTAGCGGATCCCCGGGCATGAGTACGGTATCGGCGATATCCCCGGGTTTTGCGTTGATGTGTGTGGCTGGCATGGCTGCTGTGGTTATTCTGATATGAGGCCAGCAATTGTACACAAGATGGTTCGCCGATAGTCCGGTTGGCGGCGCCGGGCCCGGCCGGGTGCCGCCGGGCCCCGCGACGATCGCAAAGTATTTATTGAAGATGGTGGGGATAGATAGGAAGAGCGTCGGGGAGGGG
>CBDUSC010000061.1:0-8356 GCA_965369735.1 uncultured bacterium | reverse complement strand
AGTCGTCGGGGCCTTCCTCGACAACAACAAATGAATCGTCAACATCGCCGCGACCCAATGCAGCCAGCTTGGCGGTGCCGGTATCTTCCTTGAGCGCATCGCCATCTGCCGTCAACTGGTCCCAGTCGTCGGTAACATCGTCTTCCGAACGGCGTCTGTAGAAAACGACAGCCATCATGAGCAAGAACACCACGCCAACGGCAATCCAAAGCATCGAATTGCCCAACAGACCCATAATCCTGTCGAGTATCGATGCCTCCGGTGCCGGGGTGGTCACAACTGTCGGGATTCCTGCAGGTGGCAGGGCTGCGGTGGTATCTGTGGTGTCCTGGGCCGCATCCTGGGCCACATCGTCGACAACACTGTCGTCACCAACAATCAACTCATCGCCAGCGATGATGTCGGTGTCAGCATCCAGTATGGGATCACCGGCGATATCATCCAGAAGCGTGTCCAGTTCGTCCGGTACCGGCGCTGCATCGACTGCTGCCTGATCGGCAAGCTGCTGCTGCAGCACAGCCATTTCCGAATCGCGCAGCTGCAGCATGCGTCCCTGTTCATCCAACTGGTCTTGCAGCAATGAAACCTGATCGCGCAACAGCGCGTTTTCTGAGGATGCATCGGCCAGTGCTTCTCGTGTTGCCTCATCGGCAACCGAAGTACCTGCTACCGGCTCACTGACGTCGTCAGCCGGGATCAGCCGCAGGCGGCCTGGTCCCGCAGAGCGTGCCTGCCCAGCCTGCCAGGCTGAAATCTGTCTGGCCACTTCTGCCCGTGCTTCACCGCGATCGATACCGGCATACTGGTCCAGATCCGGGATACGCAGAATCACGCCGGCTTTCATCAAATTGATGTTGCCCATGAACGCATTCGGATTCGCATCGAATATCCCGATCATCATCTGGTTGACATCGACGCCCTGCGCGCGGCGATGACGCTCGGCGATTTCCCACAGCGTATCGTTTCTCTGCACCATGTATTCATCGGGCGCATCCGCTGCGGGCAGCGGCCGGCTTTGCGGTGCAATGCTGCGTACCTGGGCTTCAGGTTGTGCCTGGGGCTGCGGTGATACTGTCGGTGCCGGCTCGGCAATATCCGGTATGGAGCGTATCACCGTACCGCTGGTCGCGGTCTGTGTTGTGACGACCTGGCTTGTCGTACTTTGTTGCGGCGCCGCTACCGCTTCTGCAGTGGCGCTTTCATCCGGCAGAAATATCGGCGGATCCAGCAAAACAGTATATTCGCGCAGCAGGCGGCCACGCGACCAGTTGACTTCAACCAGGAAACTCAAAAACGGTTCGGAAATTGACTGCGACGAACGGACCTTGAGCACATAGCCGCCGCCGGCATTTTTCTGGACATTGAACGTAAGACCAAGAACAGAAGAATTGCGTTCCAGGCCATAACGATCGAACAAATCTGCCGATGCAATCCCGGCTTCCAGTTCTTTAGCGTCCTGCTCAGTAGCAGACACCAGTTCGATCTCGGCATCCATGGGCTGATTCAAAGCAGAATTCAGCTTGATTTGGCCAAGACCCAGCGCAAAACCGCTGCCTGGTATCCAAAACGCTGCGCATACAAGGAAAAACGCCAGTTTTCGCGCCATGTCTACTCCCTAAATCCCCGTCGCGACAAATATAAAGAGCTTTTTACAGAATATATGAGACAAGCATCACAACTTTACAGAATGTCCCAGATACAGCTCCCGCACACACTTAATAACTCTCTTTACATTCAGCGGCTAACTATAGCTTATAAGTAATCTTTTACCAATATTTCAGTAATTTGCACACTGTTCAGAGCCGCGCCTTTGCGGATGTTGTCCGAGACCACCCAGAGACTCAGACCACGCGGGTGAGAATGGTCTTCACGGATTCGACCTACATATACCGGGTCGTGACCGTTTGCATGGACGGCCGGAGTGGGGTACAGCCCGGTAGCCGGGTCGTCCAGGACCTCCACACCGGGTGCTTTTTGCAGCGCAGCCTTCGCCTGGGCAGCGCTGATCTTGTCGCGCGTTTCCACATTGATGACTTCGGAATGGCCGAAAAATACCGGTATACGCACGGCCGTCGCGTAGACCTTGATGTCCGGGTCGGAAAAAATTTTTCGCGTCTCCCACAGGATTTTCATTTCCTCCCGCGTATAACCATTGTCTTCGAATACATCAATATGCGGCACGGCATTAAATGCGATACGGGTTTCATCGCCCTCCAGTGACTGACCGCTCATCAAGGCCGCAGTTTGTCGTGCCAGTTGCTCCACGGATTGGCGACCGGCACCCGAAACCGACTGGTATGTTGCGACATTGATACGCTCGATCCCGACCGCATCGTAAATCGGCTTCAGAGCCACCACCATTTGTATGGTCGAGCAATTCGGGTTCGCAATAATTCCACGCGCGCGGTATCCGTCGATGGCATCCGCATTGACTTCGGGTACGACCAGGGGGACGTCATCGTCATAGCGAAACCGGCTGGTGTTATCGATAACGACACACCCCGCCTCGACCGCCAGCGATGCATACCTCTCTGATACCGCGCTACCGGCAGAAAACAATGCGACCTGGGTTTTGCGAAAGTCGAAATCGTCCAGCAGACCCACTTTTTTGTTTGTTTTGCCAAATCTCACGCGCTTGCCCACAGATCGCTCGCTGGCAAGCGGATACACCTGTTCCACGGACACACCGGAACCGGCAAGCGTTTCCAGCATGGCTTCACCAACCAGACCGGTCGCGCCGACAATCGCCACGCTGACTTTACTCATGACTCGTCGCAAGAGGCGTTGTGCTGGTGACATCTGCATTTTGTGCACGGTGCATCAACACATGATCCATGAGCACCAATGCCATCATCGCCTCAACAATCGGTACGGCCCTGAAGCCCACGCAGGGGTCATGCCGGCCGGTGGTAACGACTTCGCGAGCCTTGCCCGTGATATCGATGGTTTTTGCAGGTATGCGCAGGCTGCTGGTCGGTTTGAAAGCAATACCCAGGCGAAGATCCTGCCCCGACGATATACCGCCCAGCACACCGCCAGCGTGATTACTCAAAAACCCATCGGGGCGGATTTCATCACGGTGCTCGCTGCCTTTTTGAGTGACAGAAGCAAATCCGGCACCCACCTCGACGCCTTTTGCAGCAGGTATGCCCATCATGGCCGCCGCCAGATCGGCATCGAGTTTTGCAAATACCGGCGCGCCCAGACCCGTTGGCATGCCGCATGCAACCACATCGACCCGCGCACCCACTGAATCGCCTGTTTTTCGCAGCGCATCCATATACGCTTCAAGCTCAGTCACCCGCTCCGGGTCAGGACAAAAAAACGGGTTTTGGTCGCGCGCGTCCATGTCCACCACGTCGATTTCAATGTCACCCAGTTGCGCAAGATATGCGGATATTTGTATGCCGTGTTTTTCCAGCAGGTATTTACGTGCGATGGCACCCGCGGCGACGCGGATCACCGTTTCCCGAGCCGACGCGCGGCCACCGCCGCGATAATCTCGCAGACCATATTTTTGCTGATATGTGTAATCAGCGTGCCCGGGCCGGAACACATCTTTTATGTCGGCGTAATCTTTTGCTCTCTGATCGACATTCTCGACAAGCAAAGCAACAGGTGTGCCAGTAGTGACGCCCTCGAACACACCGGAGAGAATCTGTACCTGATCGGGCTCACGACGCTGGCTGGTATGCCGGGACGTGCCGCTGCGGCGGCGCTCAAGATCTGCCTGTATGTCTGACTGGTCGAGTTTCAGCCCCGGTGGGCATCCATCGACAATACCGCCCAGCGCGGGTCCGTGGCTTTCACCAAAGCTCGTCAGGGTAAAGACTCTGCCAAATGTATTGCCGGCCATGGTCATCACTTATTGAAAATGTGGCGCGTACTCATCAAGCTCGCCGGCACTCATCACAAAAACACCGCTGCCGCCGTGCGCAAACTCAAGCCAGGTGAATGGCACATGCGGATAAGCCTTTTCCAGCAACGCTTGTGTCTCACCCACTTCAATAACGAGTATGCCCGAATCGCTCAAATACTGCCTCGCCTCAACCAGTATTGTTCTGACGATATCCAGGCCGTCATCACCCGCCACCAGGCCCAGATCGGGCTCGCGGTGATATTCATCGGGCAATTCCGCGTGCTCTGTAACGGGTACATACGGTGGGTTGCTCACGATAATGTCGTATTTTTCCCCGGCCAGACCCGCAAACAGATCCGACTCGATCAATTGCACACGCTCATCGAGTTTGTGCAGGGAAACATTACTGCGTGCAAGATCCAGAGCATCGGCTGAAATATCCGAACCATCGACTTGTGCAGTCGGGAATGCCATAGCGCTTGCAATCGCGATACAGCCACTGCCGGTGCACAAGTCGAGTATTCGATGGACACGATCATCGGCAATCCACGGCTGATAACGATTCCCGATTAGTTCCGCAATGGGCGATCTCGGCACCAGCACCCTTTCATCGACCAGAAACTCGAGGCCGGCAAACCAGGTTTTACCGGTCAGGTAGGCGGCCGGCTTGCGAGTATCGATTCGTTTTTGCAGCAGCTCATCTATCGCTGTTAGCTGCGATCGGCTGACCGGCATTCGCAGGCTATTTTCATTGCACCACGGGTCCAGCGACAAAACATGCAGAACGAGATGCGCTGCTTCGTCGTACGCGTTATCGGTACCGTGTCCAAAAAATACGCCTGCGCGTGACAAATGCACCGCGCAGCTTTGGATGACAGCGATGACATCCTGTTGTTCGCCGGCGTGTTTCGGGTGGTCGCTTTGGTCCTGAATCATTCGGTGTCGTTCCGATTGTGCTGTGAAATAATACAGGCATGCAGAGCAAGCCAAAACCCGGGGTGCTGATCGCCGGCCTGTTGCTGGCAGCGATACTGGGTGCCGTCAGCGCGCACCTCATGCTGTCGAGTGGCGCACAGGCCCCAATGAACGCGACTGTCCTGAACGAGCCGCGTCTTTTGCCCGAGTTTGAGCTGATCGATCAGGACGGCCACGACTATACGCGGGAAAACATGGCCGGCCATTGGTCATTGGTATTTTTCGGGTTCACAAACTGCCCGGATATCTGCCCGGCAACGCTCAACCAGCTTACCAGGACAAAAAATCTCCTGGCGGATCTCGATGAAAACAGGCGTCCCACGATTATGCTGGTTTCGGTTGACCCCATGAGGGACACCGTTGACAAACTCGGGTCCTATGTCCGGCACTTCAACCCGGAGTTCAAAGGTATCACCGGTGATCTCACCGAAATCCAGGCATTGGCTGCCGCAATGGGTGTCGCCGTGAGCTATCAACCCCTGGGCGACAGCTACACCGTGGATCACACTGCTGCGGTATTCCTGGTAGACCCGGATGCATCGATGGCGGCCGTGTTCGGCGCACCGCATGACCCCGATATACTGGCCGAAGATTACCGGCGTATTATCCAATCCAGGGTCCGGTCCAGGTAACGCACTGATGCAACTGAAAAATACAGTCGCCAGATCCATTCTTGTCATTGTGGGCATCATGACCGCATGCACGGGCAGCGACGAGGTCATCGTCAGCCATGCATGGGTACGCGATGCGCCACCCGGCGCCCAAATGACCGCGGGTTATCTTGTGATCGAAAACAGGAGTACCGTCGATCTGGTCATCACCCGGATCGAGAGCGATGATTTCGAGGCAGCGGAAATTCACATCACCAGGATCACTGACGGCACCGCAAAAATGCGCCGCATCGGTCAACTGGATATCCCCGCAGGCAAACATATGCTGTTCGAACCCGGCGGCCCACACCTGATGCTCATAAAACCCAGGCGGGATATCGCACTCGGCGACACGGTAACGGTCACACTGATTTTCACCAATGGAGAGCGCCTGCCGGTCAATCTCACAGTAAAACAGAACACACCGGACTGAGATTACAAATTATGAGCGAAATTCCTGGCAGCACAGGCAAAGGTAGCGATACACCCGGAAAAGCGGTGAACCCATTGGCCCGGTTTGCCGTCCTGCTTTCATACCTGCTGCCACAGCATTTGCTATCGCGATTTATCCACCGCGTCATGCGTATCCGCTATCCGGGCATCAAAAATGCGCTCATCAACTGGTTTTGCGGTCAATTCAATGTCGATCTCAGCGACGCGGAATCATCCAACCCGGATGACTATCCGACATTCAACGCATTTTTTACCCGTGCCCTGGCTCCCGGTGCACGATCTGTGGACCCGGATGAACGTGCGGTAATTTGCCCGGTAGATGGTTGCCTCAGCCAATGCGGCCATATCCAGGGCGATATGCTGCTACAGGCCAAGGGGCATCAGTACAGTGTGCAGGATCTGCTTGGCGGTCATGCTGATCTGGCGGCGCGTTTCGACGGAGGTTCGTTCGCGACAATATATCTTGCACCCTATGACTATCACCGCATTCATATGCCCTGTACCGGTGAACTCAATCAGATGATTTTTGTACCCGGCAGACTGTTTAGTGTGAATGCCGCATCGGTTGCCACCGTTCCACGACTGTTTGCACGCAATGAACGCGTTGTTTCTGTTTTCGATACCGAGTACGGCACCATGGCCATGGCGCTTGTAGGCGCACTGAATGTCGGCAGCATCGAAACCGTGTGGGCAGGTGAAGTCACACCGGGTGGCGGCCGGCGCCAGCGTACCTGGCAGTACGAAGATGGTCCGCGTATCGATCGTGGTGTTGAAATGGGTCGTTTCAACATGGGTTCCACGGTTATTGCGCTCTTTGAAGCCGGGCGTGTGAGCTGGCGCCCGGATTTTTCAGCGAGCGTGTTACTGCGTATGGGTCAGGTAATGGGTTATGGCACCGATCAGAGCGTGGTTACTCGAGATATCGAATCATAAACATGCAATGCCGCAGCAAGCGATCGTGGCAACCCTCCGCCACACCGGAAAACATGCGCAAACGGGCAAAGTTGCTGGCCGACACCCGCGCTTTTTTTGCATCACGAAATGTACTTGAAGTGGTCACCCCGGTGCTGTCGCATGCAGCACCCAGCGATATTCACATTGAAAGCCTGAGCCTGGATGCCGGTGATAGCGGTTCGCTGTATCTGCAAACTTCACCCGAGTTTGCAATGAAGCGGTTACTGGCATCGGGTAGCGGGGACATATACCAGATCTGCCCGGTGTTTCGCGCTGGCGAAACAGGCCGGCGGCATAACCCCGAGTTTACGATGCTCGAATGGTACCGGGTCGGTTTTGATCATCACCGGCTGATGCGCGAAGTTGACGAGTTGCTGCGCGTGGTTCTGGATGCCGATCTGGCCGACACCCTTTTTATAAGTTTTGCTGATGCGTTCAGGAACGCAGCAGGGCTCGATCCTCATAACGCACTGGATGATGATATCCGGCGTGCACTGACCGATCATGGTATCGACATTCCAACCGAAACCGACAGGGATGGATTACTGGACTTGCTGCTGGCGACCGCGGTTACCGCAACCTTTGAACCCGCGCAACCCACTTTTTTATACGACTACCCGGTATCGAGCGCGGCGCTGGCGCGTATCAGCCGGTCCGACCCACCCGTTGCAGAAAGATTCGAGCTATTTCTTGGCGGCATGGAGCTGGCCAACGGTTTCAATGAGTTGTGCGATGCGGACGAGCAGACAATCCGGTTTGACCGGGAGCTGGAGACCAGGCGCAAACGCAAACAGGCCACCCCGGCCAG
This sequence comes from uncultured bacterium, assembly GCA_965369735.1. Taxonomy (GTDB): domain Bacteria; phylum Pseudomonadota; class Gammaproteobacteria; order Steroidobacterales; family CBDUSC01; genus CBDUSC01. The sequence goes on along the minus strand of CBDUSC010000061.1, from coordinate 657 downwards.
GGATGATGCCTTGCTGGATGCACTGGCAAACGGGATGCCCGATTGTGCGGGTGTTGCCCTTGGCATGGACCGCCTGCTGATGATCGCTACCGGCGCCAGTGATATTGCAAGCGTGGTATCTTTTGATATCACCCGGGCCTGATGAATTAAACGATACGACAAACATGCAATACACCCGACTGGAACAACAGGCCAGTGCGCTACTGGCCGACGAAACCGACCGCATTGCCAATGCGGCAAACCTGGCCGCGTTATTGTTTTCCGAATTACCGGATCTGAACTGGGCCGGATTTTATTTTTTTGACGGCACAGAGCTGGTCGTCGGTCCGTTCCAGGGCAACCCGGCCTGCGTACGCATACCCATGGGTCGCGGCGTATGTGGCACAGCCGCTGAAACCCGCAGCACCCAGGTAGTCGCCAACGTGCAAGAGTTTTCCGATCACATTGCCTGTGATGCCGCGTCCAACTCGGAGATTGTCATTCCGCTTGTCAGGGGTGACACCCTGATTGGTGTCCTGGATCTGGACAGCCCCAGCTTTGATCGATTCAATGATGATGACCGGGCGGGTCTGGAAAGAATCGCTGAACTATATCTTGGATCGATTTCCTTATAGAGATATCGGCCCGTTTCAGGTTTTTGCCCGGGATACGTATTCG
>CBDUSC010000060.1:0-8372 GCA_965369735.1 uncultured bacterium | reverse complement strand
ACTCAAAATCGCGAAAAATTTCGCTTGCATCATCATTCAGTACCCATTCGCTGTGGATCTGATCCATATAGCCACTGATTTCAGCTCTCGCCAGCGGCTCCACCCCGCCTTCACAGGGTTCGCATCTTCGATTGGCAAGCTCGCTCATCATGTTTGCACCAGAAGGCGCAGCTATTGCTGCGCCTTTACCTCACGAACCCAGTTTTCAACATTTGCCTGCAGGATATCCAGCGGTACCGCTCCGCTACCCAGGACGGTATCGTGGAAACCGCGAATGTCAAAGGCGCTACCCAGTTCACTGCTACTCCAGGCGCGCAGTTCCTTGATTTTCAGCTCACCGATTTTGTACGCCAGCGCCTGGCCAGGCCAGGCAATATAGCGATCGATTTCATTGATAATGTCATGTTCGGTTTTTGCGGCATTGGCTGTGAAAAAGTCGATCGCCTGCTGGCGCGTCCATTTTTTGTGATGCATGCCGGTGTCGACTACGAGCCGTACCGCGCGCCACATTTCATAGGTCAGCTGACCGAATTTTGAATAGGGATCCTTGTACAAACCCAGCTCAGGGCCCAGGCTTTCGCTGTATAGCCCCCAGCCCTCCACAAAGGCAGTGAAGCCAAGAAATCTCCTGAAATCAGGTACATCGCCGAGTTCCTGCATCAATGCGATTTGCAGATGATGCCCGGGCATGGCCTCGTGAACGGTCAGGGCCTCCATTTCAAACTTGGGCCGCACTTCGGGTTTGTACAGGTTCACATAGTAATAACCTGCACGGCTGCCATCTGCTGCCGCTCTTGAGTAATACGCGGTCGTCGTATCCGGGGCGCTGGCAGCGGGGATAGGTTTGACGCCATATGGCATGCGTGGCAGCTTTCCGAAAAGCTTGACCAGCTCGGGGTCTATTCGCTTGCTCGTCGCCAGATACTCGGTGTACAGGTCGTCCGGGTTGTCGAAATAGAATTGCGGATCCGTACGCAGGAAATGCAGGAATTCATCAAAGCTGCCCTGGAATCCAACCTGATCGATGACTTTCATCATCTCGGCGCGAATTCGTTCGACTTCGCGTTCGCCAATTTGATGAATTTCGTCTGCAGTAAGTTTTGTGGTTGTAAAACTCTCAACGCGAAACTGATAAAACTGTTCACCATTCGGTAGTGCCCAGGCACCGATGTCCTCGCGGCAGGCCGGCAGGTAGTCATTGACAAAAAATTTGAGAAACTTTTTGTATACCGGGATCACATCATGACGAATGACGTTTGCTGCTTCCTTGCGCAGGCGTTTCTGATTTTTTTCAGAAATCGAATCAGGCATATCATCAAACGGAGTATAAAAAGGGCTTTGTTCCGGCGCGTCGACGATCTGGGTTTCGATTTGTGCGGGAACGCGTTGCATAATAATGCGCGGGTGTATGCGACCTTCTTCAATACCTCGGCGCATGAGCCTGGTCATTTGTATGGCATACACTTCGAGGTTGCGCATACGCGCGATCCAGTCCTCGTAATCATTCACGTTTGCAAAACGAAGAACTTCGGTTAACTCGTTGGCCGTCTGGATTCCACCACGCTGGTTCAACGGAATCAGGAATTGACGATATTTGTAGGCGTCAACCCGACGTTGGTATTCGCGGCCGAACAGCTCATAGTTGAGCTGATCTTCGGTGCTCAGATCGTCGTAGGGAATCGCATGCAAATCCACAAGCGCCTTGCTATCCGCGGCGTGGCTGGCCGCGATGGAAGCCAGGCGCAAATCGGGCCATTCCTTGTTATAGCGACGATCACCCAGACTCGATGCCAGGGTCGGATTCTCTTTCAGATCGCGTTGCCACTGCGCATCAAACAGCTCATGGAGGTGTTGTCCGGCGCCGGTATCGGCATGAATAATACCGACCGGTAATGCAAAAACGAATGCTAATATGCTGATTTTAAACAGATTATTGTTATTTATCACAACGAGCCCCCGAGATTCGGAAAACGCCCATTCTCCCAGCGACAGGCGTATGCGGCAAGCACTCTGGACGCAGGCCGGCATGGCGGGTCCGCTGGTCTGCATGCCTCGCTTGGGCTATTATTCCGGGCCCGATCCAGGGATTTCGCGGGAGAGTATCCGGCCAGCAGCCGGGTCGCCGAAGGCGCAACAAACCCGGAAACGCTCAGGCAAATGGACGGCGAAATCCGATCGGCTCTGGAGAGCGACCGAACACGGTCCACCGAAGGGGTGCGGCAGTTTTTCTGCCCGATCTCTCAGGTTTCAGGACAGAGGGGTGACAGGCTATGGCCTGTCACCCCTTTTGTTATGAACTATTGTGGCTCACGGGAAACATTAATGGGAAATCAGACGCCTTTATATAATGTGCATCTGGCCGCCAACGCGCGTGTTGTTGATTTCGGCGGTTGGGACATGCCGGTCAACTATGGATCCCAGATAGAAGAGCATCACGCAGTTCGCAGGGATGCCGGGATGTTCGACGTGTCACATATGACGGTCATCGATTTATCGGGTAGCGGTCAGCGGGAATTTCTCAATCGTCTGCTGGCCAATGATCCGGGGAAACTGGTAGACCCGGGAAAAGCGTTGTACTCATGCATGTTGAACGAACAAGGTGGTGTGATCGACGATCTGATCGTTTACTTTTTTTCCGAGGACTGGTTTCGCCTGGTCGTGAATGCGGCTACGCGTGACAAGGATATTGCCTGGATAAGCAAACAGGCAACGAAATTTGAGGTATCTGTCAATGAACGAAGCGATCTTGCGATGATCGCAGTACAGGGGCCCAATGCGCGCAGCAAGGCTTGCTCTGTTTTGCCGGAGGCGATGCGCTCTGCCGCGATGGATATCAAACCATTCCATGCAGTTACCGATGGTGACTGGTGTGTTGCGCGCACCGGCTATACCGGCGAGGATGGTTTTGAGATCATGCTGCCGGATTCGGCGGCAGCAGATTTCTGGAATGCGCTTTTCGATGCGGGTGTAAAACCCTGCGGTCTTGGCGCGCGAGATACGCTGCGCCTCGAAGCCGGTATGAGCCTGTATGGATCCGATATGGATGACACAACCACGCCGCTGGAATCTGCATTGGGCTGGACCATCGGCTGGGATTCCGCAGACCGCGATTTTGTTGGTCGCCCGGCCCTGGAGGCACAAAAAGCGGCCGGTGTGACACGCAAGCTGGTTGGGCTGGTGCTCGAGGATCGTGGTGTGCTTCGCTCACACCAGAAGGTCGTCGTAGACGGCGTTGGCGAGGGAGAAATCACCAGCGGAGGTTTTTCGCCCACCATTGAGCGCTCTATTGGTCTTGCCAGGGTTCCGGCCGGCACGGGCGACAGTTGCCAGGTCGATATTCGCGGCAAGCTTCTGGCGGCGCGTGTAGTACGCCCGCCGTTTGTGCGCAAGGGTGAGATTTGCATCGATTTATAGTTAACCCGTTTTGTTATGAACACGTTTTAGGGCAGGGGAGTCGGCCATGAGCAACGTACCTTCAGAACTCAAATACAGCAAAGACCACGAATGGATCAAAACGAATGATGACGGCACTGTCTCGGTCGGGATTACCGATCATGCACAGGCTGCGCTTGGTGATCTTGTTTTTGTCGAAGTACCGGAAACAGGTTCAACCGTAACAACCAGCGATGCCTGTGCGGTGGTCGAATCGGTCAAAGCAGCATCCGATGTCTACAGCCCGGTTGCCGGAGAGATTGCAGCGGTCAACGAAGCACTGGCCGATGCGCCCGAGTCGGTCAACCAGGACCCGTACGGCGATGGCTGGATCATGAAAATCCGGCTGGCCAATGAGTCAGACCTGGATGGGCTGATGGACGCAGAAGCTTACGAACAGTTTATCGCGGACGAATCATAGGTTTTTTTGCGAAGATTTTTCTGGAGACGTTACTGCCATGCCTTTTGTTCCCCACACCGAAACCGACATTCGAAAAATGCTCGACGTCATCGGTGTCGACAGTATCGAAGATCTGTTCGATGAAATTCCCGCCGGGTTACGCACGACGGGGCTCGATGATGTTCCGGTGGCAGTGAGCGAGCAGGAAATCACGCGCATCATGAGCGCGTTCGCCAAGCAGGATGGAATACCACTGTGTTTTCTGGGCGCCGGCGCGTACGAGCATCATATACCTGCCGCGGTCTGGGAAATTACAACGCGCGGTGAATTTTACAGCGCCTACACGCCATACCAGGCGGAAGCCAGCCAGGGAACCCTGCAGGTCATATATGAATACCAGAGCATGATGTGCAGCCTGACCGGCATGGAAGTCTCGAATGCCTCAATGTATGACGGCGCGTCATCACTGGCCGAGGCAGCATTGATGGCTGTACGCGCCAACCGGAAATCAAAGTCGCGCCGCATTCTTGTTGCGGGAACCGTCAACCCGGTATATCTGAGCGTGGCCAGGGTAATTACCCATGGGCAGGAGTTGGTGTTCGATGAGCTGGCCTTCTGTGCGGATGCGGGTAACACGCTGATTGGCGCACTGGAAGAATTCTCCGGCGATGATATCACCGCCGTCGTTTTGCAAAACCCCAATTTTTTCGGTGTGCTGGAAAATATCGATGCGATTACTGACTGGGCACATCGAAATGGAGCGCTGGTTATTGCGGTGACCAACCCGACCTCGCTGGCATTGCTCAAACCACCAGGCGAATGGGGTGAGCATGGCGCGGATATCGTATGCGGTGAAGGTCAGCCGCTGGGCGTTCCCATGTCATCCGGCGGTCCCTATTTTGGATTTCTTGCCTGCAAGATGCCGTTGGTCAGGCAAATTCCGGGCCGCATCGTCGGCCGCACCATTGATCTCGATGGCAAACCCGGTTTTGTACTGACATTGCAGGCCCGCGAACAGCACATTCGCCGGTCAAAGGCGACGTCGAATATCTGCACCAACCAGGGTCTGGTGGTCACTGCGGCAACCATATACATGTCTTTGCTGGGTCCGGAGGGTCTGGAGCGTGTTGCCGCGGCCTGTGTTGCCCGGACCCGCGAGCTGGTTGCCGCCTTGTGCGATATCGATGGCATTTCCCCGGCATTCAGCGGGGACTGCTTCCATGAGACTGTTTTGAGACTGGATCGGCCCGTGGGGCCGGTGCTGGAAGCGCTTTCAGATCGCAACATCATTGGCGGTCTGGAATTGTCAGACACGCACCCCGAGTTGGGTAATGCGCTGCTGGTGTGCGCAACTGAAACAAAGACGGCAGAGGACATCGCAACATACCGTGATGCGATGAGCGACATATTCAACCAGGCGCAGGTCGCCTGAACGCCTATAAGGGAGAAAGAAAATGGCGACAATTACTTTGAAGGGCAGTGAGATTCATACGGATGGCGATATTCCGTCCGTAGGCTCCAAGGCACCCGATTTCATGCTGACTGACAAGGATATGCGAGATGTCAGTCTCGCCGAATGGCAAGGCAAAAAGAAACTGCTCAGTATTTTCCCCAGCGTGGATACGCCGGTTTGCGCATTGTCGACGAACCGGTTCAACCAGCACGCCGCGGAAAATGAAAATTCTGTGATGTTGATGATTTCGGCAGATTTGCCGTTTGCACAAAAGCGTTTTTGCGGTGCCGATGATCTGGACAACGTCATCACGTTGTCGACGATGCGCTCGGATGAGTTTTCCAGGAATTACGGTGTGGAAATCAAGGACGGACCGCTTGCCGGTTTGACCGCCAGGGCAGTCCTGGTTCTCGATGAAAACAACACGGTTTTGCATTCCGAGCTTGTGCCGGAAATCGGGCAGGAACCGGACTATGAAAAAGCCCTGAAAGCGTTGGCCTGACGAGCGGCGCGGAGTACAGGAATGAGCGACAAGGTGATTTTTGAGTATTCGCGCAGTGGGCGCAGGGCGGCGGCTCAGGCACCGCTCAAGATGGATATCGTCGATATTCCGGCCGCGCAAAGACGCAGCAAACGACCGGGTCTGCCAGAAGTGTCCGAGATGGAAGCTGTGCGGCATTACACGCGGTTGTCGCAAAAAAACTTCTCGATTGATACGCATTTTTATCCACTGGGTTCGTGCACGATGAAATACAACCCGCGGGCATCGAACAAGCTGGCCATGCTGCCGGAATTTCTGGCGCGTCACCCGCTGGGTCCCGAAATCCTGGGTCAGGGCTACATGGGCTGCATGTTTGAGCTGCAGGAGATGTTGAAAACGGTGACCGGCATGAAAGCAGTGTCGCTGACCCCGATGGCAGGTGCGCAGGGTGAGTTTGCCGGCGTGGCAATGATTCGCGCATACCACGTGTCGCGTGGCGAGGATCATCGCAACGAGATTATCGTGCCCGATGCGGCGCATGGAACAAACCCGGCCACTGCGACCATGTGTGGCTGCACCGTTGTAGAGATACCGACCGAATCGGATGGAGATGTTGATCTGGAGGCCTTGAAACAGGCGGTTGGCCCGAATACCGCCGGTATTATGCTGACGAATCCATCAACGCTGGGCGTTTTTGAACGCAGCATCAAACAGATGGCGGATTTTATCCATAAATCGGGTGGCTTGCTTTATTACGACGGCGCGAACCTGAATGCCATTCTCGGAAAAGTGAAACCCGGGGACATGGGTTTTGATGTCATCCATATGAATCTGCACAAGACCTTTTCCACACCGCATGGCGGCGGCGGTCCGGGCTCAGGTGCCGTTGGTGTTGGCGAGCGCCTGGAACCGTATTTGCCTGTACCGGTTGTGGCCAAGGAAAACGAGCGATACCGCTGGCTTACGGAAAAAGACCTGCCGCAATCAATTGGCCGCCTGTCTGCTTTTATGGGCAACTCCGGAGTGCTGCTGCGTGCCTATGTGTACATGCGCATGCTGGGCCGCGAAGGCATGGTGCGTGTCTCCGAGTTTGCGACGCTGAACGCGAATTACCTGATGAAACGTCTTGCGGATGCAGGCTTTGATCTTGCGTTTCCCGATCGCCGTGCAAGCCATGAATTTATTGTGACGCTGAAAAAACAGGCGCGCGAGCTGGATGTCAGTGCGATGGATTTTGCAAAGCGCCTGCTGGACTATGATTACCACGCGCCTACCACCTATTTCCCATTGCTGGTACCGGAGTGTCTGTTGATCGAACCAACTGAAACCGAGGCCAAGGAGGCCCTCGATGGTTTCGTCGCTGCAATGGCCGCGATCCTGCAGGAGGCTACAGAGGATTCGGACAAGGTGAAGGCTGCTCCATACAGCACCCCGGTCAGAAGGCTGGACGACGTGCGTGCCGCCCGGCAGCTCGATATTTGCTGGACTGCTCCTGAATAGATCAGAGGTTCCTTGGAATGAATATCCGCTGAAACTTTGTGGTGCCTCACTTATCCAATCGGGTGAACGTGTTATACAGGCAGTCGGGATCTTCTATCCCCAGGAAGTGCTACTGAATGAATGATGTCAGGAAGGGCCGCGAGGCCGGTGTTTGGATATTGATGGCCGCATTGAGTGTTGCGGCATCGATGATGTCATCGATGGCGGTTGCCGAGGATGACAATGCTCGCTGGAGCGACACCCTGGAACGTATATCATCCGGTGTCGTGTCGATCCGGGTCGATGCTACGCGTGCGTTTGATACCGGCTGGAACCTGTCGAGCCAGGCCACCGGTTTTGTGGTCGATGCAAAAAACGGGCTCATACTGACCAACCGGCATGTTGTTACCGCCGGTCCTGTTACCGCGGAAGCCATATTCATCAACAATGAAGAGGTCGAGCTGGAGCCTGTCTACCGGGATCCGGTCCATGACTTCGGGTTGTTCAGGTATGACCCATCGGAACTGCATTTCATAGAGCCATCCGAAATCATGCTGGATCCCGATGGTGCGCAAATCGGTCGCGAAATCCGGGTTGTGGGCAATGATGCGGGCGAACAACTCGCCATACTGGCCGGCACCATCGCGCGACTGGATCGCCGCGCACCGGATTATGGTCGCGGCAAATACAACGATTTCAATACGTTTTATATACAGGCTGCGTCGAGTACATCGGGTGGGTCATCGGGTTCCCCTGTCATCGACATTAATGGCAACGCAGTGGCGTTGAATGCAGGTGCCAATTCCAATGCGGCATCGAGTTTTTTTCTGCCGCTGGATCGCATCGAAACGGCATTGCGAGCCATTCAGAAAGGGCAACCTGTACAACGCGGCACATTGCAGACCGTTTTTGTAAAGCAACCGTTTGATGAATTGGTGCGCCTGGGTCTGAACAAACAGACCGAAGCCTCGATTAGAAAGGAATTTCCCGACAACACGGGGATGCTGGTTGTCAGCCAGGTTGCTCGCGGGTCGAATGCGGTAGGAAAGCTTGAACCGGGCGATATTCTCATCCGGGCCAACGGCCACCTTGTTTCGGATTTCATTTCATTGGCGGCAACTCTGGAC
>CBDUSC010000059.1:0-8389 GCA_965369735.1 uncultured bacterium | reverse complement strand
CTTTGAGACGATCGAAGTGCTTCCCGACAATTGCGTTGTCCTCGTCAGTCCACGCCTCCGGGGCGAGCAACCGGGGTATCAATTTAAGTTTGTAAAGAAACTGCTTGTTTTGTGCATCAGTTCCCGAACCGGGATCGGCAACTGCCTCGCCGGTCAACACAAGACACAAACACAAAATACATGCCAGGATTTTCATTATCTGTTGCCCCCCAGTGCATCATGCGGCTATCAGCCCGCAGCCAATGCCGCTTCAGCACCTTTGAAACTTTTCTCTTGCAGTTCAAGCTCAATTGCCTCGGCGTCGGATTCTGAAATGCCAAGCGAGTCGCGCAACCGGTTGAGCAGCGAGCGCTCCTTATCCGAAATGCCGCCTTCTTGCTGGGCTTCAGCAATAGCCGCCTCGTATACCTGTAACTTGCGGAAAATAGCGTACTCCGGCGTGTTCTTGGTGTTCGGCATTGCCACGCTGGCAACACGCTCGGCGAATCGCTGCAAAGGCGCGAGAAAAAATATCACCAGCGCGGCTGCCAGAAGCCCGGAAACTTCACCCAATTCGGATGACAAAAACTGCGTGGCCCCTTCGGATAGCAAATACATAATCGCGACGACGGCTGCTGCCAGCGTCGATTGTTTGATGGTCCAGCGGATACGCAGATCGATGTCGAAAAGCTGCGTCCGCAGGATGCCATAGGCAATAAGCGGGACAGCAAAGAGTGTGCCGCCTGCATAGATATAGAAGAAAAATTCTGGTGGTTCGGCCTCAGGATTGAGATATATGCCCTTTGCAATTTGCCAAATACCGTAAAGGTAGATAGAGCCCCAGCAGATATCCCGGACACCGAAGGCTAGCGCAAATATGCGCGCGCGGGTTCGCGCAATGCCAGGCGCCGCCACGCGCCAGGCATGTATCGAGGCCACCAACGCAAATCCAAACAGCGTTGAGAGCATTATATAAAGCAGCGCGGCTCCGATCTCCAGTGGGGTCAACTGGATGGCAATGAAAATCACCACCGAGATGAGGGCGAGAGCCATGCGCATTCCTTTGCTTCCGAATGGGCGCGTCAGTTTCGTATGCAAGGCCGTGGCCAGAAAGGATGGATAGAGCGCAAGCATCGCGCAGTCTCCGAACGTGTGGAGCATGAACTCAGCCTGGAAATATGCCGGCCACCAGCTACTTTCAAGTATTGCCGGGCCAAAAAACACACTGACGCTACCGGCGGACGCAAGAGTGACGCTCTCGACAAATAACAGGAGCGAAAGCTGGCGCGCCACGCTGCCAGATGCTCCGACGCGGTAGAGCACCACTGCCAAGGCCCCGGACGCTGCGACCGCGACGTTAGCGAAGACTCCGGCTGCGCTGAATTGAAACATGGACATATCTTATCTCTGCTGTCGATCGGCGCTGAAAATTCCGTTTTCCACAAGCCAAGATTTCAGTTTAGTTCAGATCCGGGCCGTTCGGGCACGGTTCGGTATTTCATTGAGCATCCTGAAGAGCGCTTTCGCCAGGTTGTCAATCGACATTTTTCCCCTGTTCCGCCATTATCGACTCGGGCAGCCGAGGACCTTACAACAAAAATGTCGCTATACCACCAACTCAAGCGCCGCAATGTAATCCGTGTAGGCGCAGCCTACATCGTTGTCGCATGGTTGATTGTTCAGGTTGCTGAAACCATCTTCCCGCTGTTTGGTTTTGACGATGGCCCAGCCCGTCTGGTCGTCATCGTGCTGGCCATCGGTTTTGTTCCCGCAATGATTTTCTCCTGGGTCTTTGAACTCACACCGCAAGGCCTCAAGCGCGACAGCGAGATTGATCCCGATCAATCCATTGGCCCGAAAACCGGCAAGAAGCTGGATCGCATCATCATGGCAGTGTTGGCTGTTGCACTGGCGTATTTTGCCTTTGATAAATTTGTCCTCGATCCACAGCGCGACATCGACATCACCGAAAGTGCTGCCCAGGCCGGCGCCGAGCAGGCGAGGGAAGAAGCCCGCCTGGGTATGTTCAATGAAAAGTCGATCGCGGTGCTTCCCTTTGCCAACCGAAGTGAAAAAAAGGAGGACGAATATTTCACCGATGGCATGCACGATGAACTGCTCACCCGTTTGTCACGCATATCGGAACTAAAGGTAATTTCAAGGACCTCGGTGATGCACTACCGGGATACCGAAAAAACAATTCCCGACATTGCCAGGGAACTGTCGGTTGCCACTGTCCTGGAAGGAGGTGTGCAACGATCGGGAAACCAGATACGTATCAATGTGCAGTTGATCGACGCTCACACCGATGAACACTTGTGGGCGGAGATTTATGACCGGGAACTGACGGCGGAAAATCTGTTTGCAATCCAGAGCGAAATATCGACGGTCATTGCAGAATCACTGCAGGCGACGCTTTCACCCGAAGAAAAATCCCGTGTATATGATCTGCCCACTTCCAGCCTGGACGCTTATAACCACTATCTGCGGGGCCGCCAGTTGATGGCCTCGCGTACCAGAGAAGGTCTCGAGCAGGCACGAGTTGAATTTGAACAGGCGGTTGAAATCGACCCCGAATTTGCGCTTGCGTGGGTGGGTATCGCCGACACCGTTCACCTGCTGTGGGAAAATGGGGCTTTCGACAGGTTTGAACACCTGGAGATACACAAGCAGGCAGCGGAGACGGCCCTGGCGTTGAATGATCAATTGGGAGAGGCGTATACGTCGCTGGCGTTTTATTACGGTGAATTGCGTGAATTCGAAAAACGAAAAGCGGCCTTTGTGAAAGCGATCGAGTTAAACCCGAACTATGCCCAGGCCTACCATTGGTATGCGAATACCCTGAGGGGACCGGAGCGGGAAGAAAAAAGACTTTCCCTGTTGTACAAGGCAGCTCAGCTGGACCCGCTGTCGTCAATTGTACAAATCAATATCGCGGGCGAACTTATGAACCGTGGGCGTGAGGAAGAAGCCCGGCGACTTGTCCAGCAGCTGCTGCAGAGGGATCCGGACTTTGCCCTTGGCTATGTTTTTCTCGGTAGTTTTGATTATGAGAGTGGCCAGTTGGCGCAGTCCGTTCAATGGTATCGCAAAGCCATGCAGCTGGACCCTGGTAATGGTGTGATAATGAGTGATGCCGCGAAAGTCTTTATTGCCCTGGGGGACTTTGCAGCCGTGTCTGAGATTCGCGAAGATATGGACGAGCACCTGGGGCCGGGCAGCGAAAAAGGCGCGCAACTGGATTACTTTGTATTTACGGCTCAATCGAAATGGCAGGAATCCATCGAGCTGTTGGATTCACTGCCTCCACAAGCACGTGCCCTGCCGTTGGTTTTGGCGGGGTATACCGATATGTATATGTATTCCGGAGACTTCCAAACAGCGTATGAATACCTGTTGAAATACAGCCCTTATATAGTAGACCGTGAACTGTGGCAGCAGGAGTTTACCGATAAAGAAAGGTACTCATGCGAATACGCAGGAATTTTGGTTGAAACCGAAGACAAAGCAATGGGGCAGGATCTGGTACGGTTGTTCATACAAAATTTTGAGGTACCACCATCTGGTAAAAAACCGGACTTAAGAAGATCACGGGAATTGATCGCTTGTTACCTGCTCGATGGGTCATTCGACAAAGCATTGGATATACTTGACCGGGAAACAGCTAAAGGACGGTACATAGATTGGTGGTGGTATAACAGCAATATTCCCTGGTGGAAACAGCTTGAAGATAATCCCCGCTATATAGCCCTTGTCAACAGAATAGAGGCCATGCTCGCCGAGCAGCGCATGCTTTTGGAACTAGACGCCGTAGACGAGCCTACTTGACGTCAATAATGATCTTCCCGCGCGCGCGGCCCGATTCCGAATACCGAATCGCCTCCGGCACTTCGCTCAATGGGTAGTGCTTGTCGATGATTGGCGTTACCTTGCCTTGCTGCATGAGATCGGCGAGAAATTCCAGGTCATCCTGGCCCAGGCTTGCCAGCAGCATGATGAGCTCCTGGTCAACGAACGGATTCATCATCATGGCCTTGGCCGGGCGCAGCAATGGCCCGATCCACTGACCTGTTTTTGGTCCGCCGACCAAAACCATTCGACCGCCGGGTTTCAAAACTTTGAGATTAGCTGATAGCGAGTGGTTGCCGACATTGTCGATAATCAAATCGTATTGCTCGCCGCTATCGATATAGCTTTCTTTTTTGTAATCGAAGACATGATCAGCGCCCAGCGATGTGACCATCTCAACATTGCGTGTGCTGCATACGCCGTGCACCTCTGCGCCATAGGATTTTGCGATCTGCACGGCAAATGTTCCGACACCACCTGATGCGCCATTGATCAACACCTTGTCGCCTGACTTGATCTGCCCCTTGTCGCGCAGCGCTTCAAGCGCGGTGACCGCTGCCACGCCGACGCCTGCCGCTTGCGCAAACGTGACGTTGCCCGGCTTGTGCACAATCGCCCGGCTGTCCGGGACCAATACGTACTGGCCAAACGCACCGCTACGACCGCCAAAGACTTCATCGCCGGGTTTGAATTTAGTGACATTGCTGCCGACCGCAACAACTGTCCCTGCGTAATCCACGCCCATGCGGGCGTCAGTGGGTACGCCCACGCCAGTGCTCAGGCGCATGATGTATGGCTTGCCACGCATGTAGTGGTAATCGAGCGGGTTGACGCCGGCCGCGTGCACCTTGACCAGCACCTCGTCGTCGCCCGGTGCGGGTTTTTCAACATCCTCGAGTTCCAGCGCTTCGGGTCCACCATAGCAGCGAGACACAATTGCTTTCATGGTTTCAGCATCAGCGGAGAGAGCAGGCGCTGGCGCGCAGGGCTTGTCGCGGCTCAGAACAATCATGCCCGAGCCAATCGCGATGACTAGTAAAAGAAGAATACCGTTCAGGATTTTGTATCGTAGCTTCATTGATTTGTCTCCTGCAGCCGGGGCTGGACACCATTTTACTCGAATGCTTACATGAACGTACGGCGTTTCATTCGATACATGGAAAGTCGCTTATTTGCGTTCCGGTACCGTGAATTGTTTGAACAGATCCGAGATCGTCAGTTGGGAGAGATCCTTGAATTCGCCAGCGTCGAAAAACGTACCGAGGCAGGAGCCGCATTTTTCGTACCAGATGTGCGTCTGCTGTGGATCGACCATGCGCACCATTGAACCGCCACAGCGCGGGCACCGATAGTGGTCGATCGCGTTTTGTATCTTGCCGATATTCGCGTCGCCGGTATCGATCGCCGCCGCCGCCTTTTTGTTGCGCAGTGCCTCGGCTTCGCCGGCATCGAACCAGATACCACTGCAAGTGATGCAACGATCGATTTCGATGCCATCGACATCAATCTGCTCCATATCGGATCTGCATTTCGGACAGCGCATGGCACCTGACCAGAAAACGCCACCCTCGCTGCTTGCGAGCCCGATCGTGTAGGTCCGTGCAGTTTTGCGACCGCCGCCCCCGGTCTTGTCATGTTTGTGACGATGGAAGAACAATACAAAAATGGATCCGAGCGTAAATATACCCAGCAACGTATAGGCTTCAACAAAGGTCGATTTATCGGCGACCATCCCATAGATTTTTGATCCTGCGGCGTAGCCGATATTGGCAGCCGACATATAAATGGCAAACTGGGTCGCTGAGTTTTTGCTCGAGCAGATCGCCATAGCCAGCGCAATGACACAGACCATCACCACGGGCAGCATCATGATCCAGATCGCCAGCATCACCTTTATATAAAATGTGTTCTGCCAGAGATGCTGTGTCTGGGCAATCAGGAATGCGTGCACAGAGACCAGCGATACCGTCAGGAGCAACATGCGCTTGGCGCCGAAGCGATCGATCAGCGGACCAAGCGCCAGCGCCACAACCGCACCGCTCAGCCCCATGATGGCAACAAGCTGTGACCACTGCGGTGTCGTATATTTGAACAACTGAACTGCGGCGATCGGCATCAGTGCCTGGCCGAAGCCCGTTACGAGGCCGTCAAAAAGCATGATCACGATGATGATCAGGCTGGCACGCTTCCACAGTACCTTGTTGATACCACCGAATACTGCGCTGAAAGAGTTACCGGGTTGATGCCCGGATGCCGCCTTGCCGGCAGTCCAGGGCAGTCTGCGCTCGCCCCTGTGCTCGAGCACAAAAATGAATGTCAGTAGCATGATACCCGCGGCCGCTGACGCGACAATCGCGGTGACCTTGATGCCGACGGTTACCAGCAGCAAACCCGAAACTGCGGCCGTCACGCTCCAGCCGATCGCCTTGCCGAAGCTCATGAACGCGTTCAGGCGCCCCTGTTCTTCAATCGGTGTCAGATCGATGGACATGCCATCGACCGCGACATCCTGGGTTGCGGCAAAACTGTTGATCAGCACGCCGATCAGCATCAGTAAGCCGATCTGTTCTGCGGGGTTTTCGATCATCATCAACGCAAGCAATGACAGCGACAGACCCAGTTGCGCGCCGAGTACCCAGGGCCGTCGCCGTCCCATTGGCAGGAACTCGTACCGGTCCATCAGCGGACCGGTGACCAGCTTGAAAGCCCATGGCAAAACGATGACCGCAAGATACGAGCCGATATCAGCCGCGCTGACGCCCATGCTTGCGAGCCAGGCCGGTATTGCGATGCTGAGCAAACCCTGCGGGATGCCCTGCGCAAAGTACATCATCGCCCCGGTTGCGAAACGCGCGCGTGCGCTGTCGGCCAGGAAAAGACCTGTCGCCATTATTATTCTTTCTTTTTGGAAAACCGGATGTTAACGGGTTTCACCCCGGGTGGCACGCGTTCATCGAAACCATAAGCCTGGCGTGGGTTACAAATAATCCAGCGGCAGGGCGGTCGTGTATTTGATGGTCTCCATGCTGAAGCTGGAGCTGACATCGAACAGGTCCACCCTGGCAATCATCTCTTTGTACATTTCGTCATAACTGCGAATATCGGGTATGACAGCACGAATGAGGTAGTCCACGTCACCGCTGAGCCTGTGTACTTCCATGACGTTGGGCATCGTCGTGACCATTTCATGAAAGCGGTCGAACCACGATTGGGTGTGCTCGTGGGTGCGAATCATCGTGTAGACGGTGAGATCGAGCCCGAGTTTTTCCTGGTTTAGTAGCGTCACGCGCGCGCTGATGACACCGTCATCTTCGAGTGCCTGTATGCGCCGCCAGCAGGCCGATTTTGAAAGGCCGATGCTGTCTGCAATGTCGCCAACGGTCAGTGAGGCATCGTTTTGCAGCGCGGCCAGTATCGCCTTGTCTTTTTTGTCCATTGTCAAATATCCGATAAATTTACCGTGTAGAGCAATATTATCCCATAATTTGCCATTTTTCTCGAATAAAATCCCGTTTTTGCGTTCAAAAAGCATGCAATCCCGAACCCTTTTTCACAGCATATCCGGTATTGTCACCCGAGGATTTGGGCACCGCGGGAGACAGGGACAATCAATAATCGCGCCATTTTCATGACGCTATGCCTGGCGTTCATACCTTACTCAGCGTACGTCTATACGCGTGGTACCGAGGCATCTCATAGTGCGCCGATGAGCGAGCAAGCGCGCCACGGGCAGCAACTATTTCAGGACCACAATTGTATTGCCTGTCATCAGTTCTACGGTCTCGGTGGCTATATGGGCCCCGACCTGACCAACGTCGTATCCAACAAGGGCTCTGCTTACGCGAGAGCTTTTTTGATGAGCGGTACATTAAGAATGCCGAATTTCAATCTCGACGAGACTGAACTGGATGCCATGCTGGCATTTCTTGAATTTGTCGATACAACCGGCCGATATCCTGCAGACGATTACCAGGTCAACTGGTATGGCACGGTTGTGCAAACCGGTGAATGACCCGCAACGCCTGATCGGATTGAAATTCATGCGGGTCGGCATGCTGGCACTGGCTGCCGGGATGTTCTTCGGTGTCATCGGCGGGTTTCAGTTTTTGTTCCCGGAGTTTTTGAGAGAATTCTTGTTTACAAAAACCCGGCCACTGCATGTTTCACTGGTTGTGTCGTGGATTTTCCTGGGAGCGATCGGCGGGATTTATTACTACCTTGCGAATCAGTGTTGCCTGAAACTGTACTCGGCGCGCGCAGCGAACTGGCACTTGTGGATTTTTGTTGTGACGGGTCTGGCCATTCTTGGTTGTTACTTCGCCGGCAGATTCGGTGGCAGGGAGTATTTTGAGTACCCTGCCATATTGAGCATCCCCATATTCCTGTCATGGATCATGTTCGGCATCAATTACTTCAAGACGGTATTCAAACGCACAGAGCCCTGGCCTGTGTACTACTGGATGTGGGGCACCGGTATTGTTTTCTTTTTCATTACCTTCTCGGAAGCCTATCTCTGGCTGATTCCCTATTTCAGGGACAACATGGTCCGGGAGATCACGGT
>CBDUSC010000058.1:0-8435 GCA_965369735.1 uncultured bacterium | reverse complement strand
GTTTCGATCTGGACAAAAACAGACGATGGCTGGAGATTTGTCGCCGATGTCGGCAACCAGGAACCGCCAGCCCAATGAAGGTGCATTACTCGTATGATTAGCCTGTATGATTTTTTGCCGTCGGGCAACTGCTACAAGATCCGATTATTGCTGAAACAGCTCGATATCCGGTTCGAGCGTATCGATGTGGATATTCTGGCTGCGCAAAGCAGAGACACCGCATTTCTTGAAAAAAACCCCAATGGCCGCGTACCGCTGGTGGAACTCGATGATGGCCGATGCCTGTGGGAATCTGCAGCAATACTCTGGTATTTCGCTGATGGCACCCGCTTTGTACCCGGTGACAGTTTTGCACGGGCGCAGATGATGCAATGGATGTGTTTTGAGCAATACAGTCACGAGCCCTATATCGCGACATCGAGGTTCTGGCTCAGCGAAAGCGGTGAGCCGGAGAAATACGTGAAAAAAATTGCATCACGTCGTGCTGGAGGTATTGCTGCACTGGAGATCATGCAGGAACATCTTTTGCACAATGAGTGGTTTGCCGGGAATCAATACAGTATTGCGGATATTGCGCTATACGCGTACACGCATGTCGCGGACAAGGGAAATTTTGATTTGTCACCGTACCCCGCGCTGAATTCATGGCTGGCCAGGGTGTGCAGTCAACCCCTGCATATCCCGATTGATGACGACTGCGGAACACCGCGTCAATGAGCGCCGCGCTTTGAGTTTGCCTGGCGATACCGGGCGACTGCGGTTTCGCAGATTCAATGAGGGTGATTTCGATACGGTGTTTTCCTGGACGCAGGACAAGGATTTCACCCGATTTGTTGGCCGTGTACTCGACGCCGATGGCACCACGGCGCTGTTGCAGCGATGGATTGCCAGCATGGAGGAGCCGGTGCCGTTGGGGCGGCGCGCGGTATGCCGTATCGAGGATGATGTGCTGATTGGCTACTGCGGGCTTTGGCCGCTGCCAAATAGCCCGGAAAGAGGCATCGAGTTGTCCTATGGTTTGGGTAAGGACTGGTGGGGGCACGGTTATGCCATTGAAGCGGCGCGCGCAATGCTTGAGCATGGTTTTACAGGGGGTGATGCTTTGGTTTTGGACGAGATCCTGGCGGCTATCCATCCGGATAACACCGGGTCGCTGGCGGTGGCTCAAAAGCTGGGGATGAGCTACGTGGAGGATATCGACTGGACAGGATATGGCCCGGTACGGTTGTATGCCAGGAAACGGGGGGAGTGACCATGGATGACAGAGCCTTTGAACGATGGCTGGATGGTATGGGCTTTGCGTGGCAGGCCAAAGATGCAGAGGCCTTTTGCGATTTATTCGCGGATTCGGCGCGCTACTACTGGACGCCCTTTGAAGCGCCAAAATACGGATCCGGCGAAATCGCGGATGCGTTTCGTTCTGCGGTAGCGACACAGGAAGACATTCATTTTGAACACAGCCTGATTGCCTGGCAGGGCGATACCGGTCTGGCGCACTGGCATTGCCGTTTCAACAAAGATGGCAAGGCGGTTGAGATCGACGGCATGCTTCGCGCACTTTTCGATGATGAGGGATTGTGCGAAGAGTTCCGCGAGTGGTGGCACTCGACCGATCACTGATGGGTGATACGGTTTTCGAGCACGGCACCCTGGTTCGCAGGGCTGGTTCAAATAACTCGTCAGGACTTCTGCTCTATATACACGGTCTGGGCGAATCAGGTCTGTGCTTTGAACGCATCATCGGACACGAGCATCTTGCCGACTGGCGGCATGTGGTCCCCGATCTTGCAGGTTATGGCCGCAGTCAGCCGGGCTGTAACCCTCTTTCACTGGGCGGACACGCGGAGCGGCTCATGAGCTGGGCGACAGCCGACCCGCTGGTTCTTGTCGGGCACTCCATGGGTGGGGTCATCGCGCAAATCATGTGCGAGCGATACCCGGATCGAATTGCCGGTTTTATCAATGTCGAAGGCAATGTATCCATACACGATTGTGTCTACAGCAATCAGGCGGCACCGTTTTCCGAACAGGAATTTCTGGACACCGGGTTTCAAAAAATATGTGGCAGGGTTGCGGTTCAAAAAGAACCGGCGCTGCAAATATATTGCAACAGCCTGATTATGTGCAGACCGGAAACTTTTTACGCTAATTCCTGCGAACTGGTGGAGGTGTCGCAGAAAGAACAGCTGGCGCAAAGAATGGCGGCGTTGAGCATACCCACGGTTTACCTGCTGGGTGAACCCGGCGGTACCGGCGCATATTCGCAAGGATTGCTGAAAGAGGCTGGTATTTCGGTCAAGGCGATACATCCAGCAGGGCACTGGGTGTTTATCGACCGGCCAGGGCAGTTTGTAGCAGCCGTCAAAGCAGTCCTGGATGCGTTGTAGAGCGATGTCCTTGTAACGGTTGGGCAGCCGCTGGGCCGCTAATGAATCAGCGCCGCCCGGGATTTTTTTTCCGGAAGGTCCAGGGTGCTACCGGGTTGTTCTGCGCCCATAGACCCGCCTGGTTTGTCTTTGCAGTCTCCTGTAGCTCCAGCAACGATTTGTCGCGTGAAAACCGCTCGTAAACCCAGGCATGACCCCCTTCGACCATTGCCGCATTGATGTGCAGGTTATCGCCAAGCCTGTACAGATGAGCAACGGTACGATTGTAGCGATCGTGATCGTATACAACCACGCGCAGTTTTTGACCATCGACCAGGGCCAGTAGCGCTTTGCGGGAATCGTCCGCATGCGCCTGGTCGCGTTCCGGTGCGTCGATTTCCGCAAGGCGTATTTCGACACTCAGATTGTCAGCCGTTTTTACGAACAAGCTGTCGCCATCGAGTACTTGCGCTCCATGCACGAT
Organism: uncultured bacterium; assembly: GCA_965369735.1. Lineage (GTDB taxonomy): Bacteria > Pseudomonadota > Gammaproteobacteria > Steroidobacterales > CBDUSC01 > CBDUSC01. The sequence continues at coordinate 5,585 of CBDUSC010000058.1, read as the reverse complement.
GACATCGCCGTCTTTGGCCTGGGAACACGCGATCAGGCCAAGGCAAAAAATCAGGATTATTTTTGCCGCGGGCGACATTTTCAAAATGTAGACATGCCAAGGCCTTCCATAGCCCTGTATCGCCAGTATTTGATTCGGGAACTGTCATTGAATGCTGCAAAATCCAGCGTGTAATTCGAGCCATCCGTATTCAACCAGATGCGATCAAAATAGCCACTGATCTGCTGGTCAAGCGGGCTGTCATGATGCATGCGCGCCACGATATTGCTCTCGAGGTTAAAATTTCCGAGGTTGCGTTTGGTCAGGTTTGCTGAACCCAGTGACACAACAATTTCATGAGGGTTCGCAATGCGGGTGATTTTGCTGTGAAACTGCTCTCCATGTGTTGCGTACCATCGTATGTTTATTTTGCCGCCGCTTCGCGTGACCAGTTCCTCGGCAACTTCGCGATTCGGTATGCCGCTTTTTTTGATTCCAAAGGCATCTTTGTTGGCATCCAGGATGATTCGAACCATGGCGCCGCGCTTTGCGGCCCCGACCAAAGCATTGATCACCAGCCGGTCTGACAGGTAGAACATTGCCATGTCGATCTCGGTCTGCTGGTCGGCATTGTTGAACTGCTCCAGCAAATGGTCGCGTATGGCTTTCTCGGAAAGATACCGGGTTGGGTAGATTGCCGCGGGATCGTATTCGCGGTCGCTCTCCGGTACCGAAAGCTCCCCATCCCATCCCGACCAGCGGGCAACCGACAACTCGTTTTCAATGATGGTATGCACGATCGGTCCTGCCAGGGTCATCGCGACATTGGAGTGTGCGCTCGATATGTCGTGCGGGTTCGCCGATGTGATCAGTGCGCGCAGACCGCCGTTGCCATCATCGGTAATCAATGTCTTGCGATGATTGGCTTTGAAGTTTGTCATGGCCAGCCAGGTCCGTAACGATACGCGATCAACTCCCGGTCGTAACGGGTTCGGTATCCAGCCGCTTTTTGGTGTGTTATCAAACCAGCGTACGAACATGCGCCACCAGGACGAGTACAGAGGATTGGAGTCGCGCAATCGATCCAGATCGGTGATCACAACCTGGGCACCGACCTCGCGCAACTGATGCATGATCGGGTACTCATCACCGCCATACACGGCGTTGATTGGATCTGTGATCAGCAATATCTGGATTCCCGGTTTTGTGCGCCGGGCGTCGCTCAGCTTTTGCAGCAGTTCGTCGCTGAGTCGGCGATAAACAACCCCCTGGCGGCCTTCGTGATTGTTGAACAGGAAAAAGTCGAGGATGATGAAATGCTGTGCCACGTCGATCATGTCCAGCATGGCGTCGAAAATCTGTTGCTCGTGCTTCAGCTCACCATAGTCATCGGTATATGTGAGGTCATACAAAAACCTGAGCTGTTCATCTGACTGGAGATAGTCTGCGGACTCGACGTGTACGCCTGGCGGCAATGGCTTGAAGCTGTTCCAGCCCATCACCAAAAACCATACGAGGATCAGTCCAACCGCAAGGCGGTGTGCCCTGAACCATGCAAACGCGGGGTTAGGCTGCGTTTTATCGGCTGGCATTCCGCAATGGTATCGTGTGTGGCCCGGGGAAAAAAGATCAGGCGAACAGCGCGCGGTGGCGATTGGTGCCCTCGCTCTGATCCAGCAACACCTCGAGGAATTCCTTGGCGGTCAACGATTCGCCAAACAAGTGGCCCTGCGCATAATTGCAATCCTGTTGGCGCAGGAAACTGAGTTGCTCCTCGGTCTCCACGCCTTCGGCAACAACTTCCATATCCATCGAGCGGCCCATGTCGATAATGGTTTTGACAATAGTTGCGTCGTCGGAATCGATTGCCGTATCGCGTACAAAAGACTGATCGATTTTCAGCGTGGAAATCGGGAATTGTTGTAAAACGCTCAGTGATGAGTAACCGGTGCCAAAATCGTCGATCGATAAATGCAGGCCCATGCCATACAGTTCATCCAGCACACGCAATGTGCGTTTTGCATCATGCATCAGCGTGGTTTCTGTGATTTCGAGTTCCAGGCAGGTGGGCGAGATTTTGAACTCATTGAATATCGCTTTGATCCGATACATGAAATTCGGGTGCTGCAATTGTTTCAGCGATACATTGACGGCAATACGTCCCGGCGTTGACACACGAGACTGCCATTCGCCGTAATCGGCGCAAACCTTGCGTATCACCCAATCGCCGATCTCGCGTATCAGGTTGCTTTCCTCTGCAAGCGGGATGAATGTCGATGGTGGTATGTCGCCGTGACCGATCAGACGCCAGCGCAGCAAGGCCTCGGCACCGATTATTTTGCCATCGCGCAAGTCGATTTTTGGCTGATACCGGATTTCCAGCTCGTCGCGTTCAAGAGCGCGTTTGAGTTTGCTTTTCAGCGTCAGGCGTTCCACTGCCGCGTCGTTCATTTCGGGTGTATAGAACTCGTATGTATTGCCGCCATGTTGTTTTGCGTGGTACATGGCGGCATCGGCGTTGCGGATCAGGTCAATTACATTTTCCGCATCAGCGGGGTAGGTGGCTATGCCGATGCTGCCGGTCAAGAACACCTCCGACTCCTCGACATAAAATGCACCGGCAACGCAATCCAGGATCTCGCGCGCCCGCTCGGACAAAAACCGGCGTATTTCATGATTTGATGGCAGGTTTTCCAGTATGACCGCGAATTCATCTCCGGCCAGTCGCCCCACCACGGTTTTGTCCGGCAACTGTTTTACAAGGCGTTGTGCAATCGTCTCCAGGCACAGATCGCCGGCCATGTGGCCAAAAGTATCATTGATGACCTTGAAGCGATCCAAATCGACATAGAGTATGCCGAGATAACGGTGGTTGCGCTTGGCACCTGCAATCTTTCGCTGCAGCAGATGTTGAAACTGGATACGGTTTGGTATTTTGGTCAGCGAATCATAGCGTGCGAGATAGCGAATTCTTCGCTCGGCGCGCTTTCGTTCTGTGATGTTTCGTGCGACATAGATACTGCCCTGGAACTGCGGGTCATCATCGGTGATTGTTGAGCAGGAGACGGAGACTGGTATGCGCCGGCCATCGCGAGTGCAAAAAACCGATTCACTGACATCTGTTGTTGCTGCATTTATTGGAAACTTGTCGCGGATATCCTCGTCTACCAGGTCCGCAACCCGCTTGCCGTGCAATTCATCTTCTTCGTAGCCCAGCATGACGCACGCAGCGTGGTTGACACTCTTGATGATACCGTCCGGTGAGGTCACGAGGATCGTATCGTTGATGCTCGACAATACACGGTCAAGGTAATTCCGGGATACGCTGGTTTTTCTAAGTGTGTCACGCAGATCATCAATGACGCCACTCAGCTCGATCAGCTCTTCGCTGTCATCCAGAGGCATGGATTCATCGTATTCGCTATCGGCAAGTTTTTTGACGCCGTGGGTCAGTTTCTGGACTGCATTGCTGAGGCGGCGAGCAAAATTCCATCCGATCAGGGCGATCAGGATCAATGCCCCCAGTGCCGCGGCAGACAATAGCAACAGCGCGCGGGTACGCGTCTCGTCGCTGAGCTGACCGGCCCGATCGCGAAAACCGCTGACCGGTGCAGCGAGCGCGGCGCCATCGATACCAATACGAACATGGCCAATGATGTCATCCAGGGTCGCAGCAGTTGCCGAAACAATGGCGTATTCACCCTCAATCAGTTCTCCCTCGGGCTGGTCCCCCCACCGGCCGAGCACGATGCCATTGCGGTCAAGCAGCGTCAGTTGCGCCGCGTGGTATTCCCCAAGCAGGGCTTGCGCGAGTGCGCCCGCCGATTCGATATCGTTATTGCTCACAGCGTCCCTCAGGCGCTGCGCCGCCAGCGCGGCCAGTGCATCGGCACGGTGTGTGGTTGCTATACTGAGCCCTGTCTCGAGCTGCTCGGCACCGGATTCGATGACGCGCCGGGCATTACGTTCGCTGTCGAAATACCAGATAGCGGTCGGAACAACCCAGGCAGCCGCAACTATTGCCAGTACAGCAACAAGGTAGATCCATTTGAGTCGCCCGAGTCTCATGGTTTTTTTTCCCTCATCGGGTAGTCTGTGACGGACAACGTCTCTAGTGGTCAGACAACCGACGAGAAAAAACAATCACTTTTACGCCTGTTTTTGTATTTATATAGGCGTTTCCTTACCTGCGTGGTCGCTCTCCACGCCGATGATGCGAGGGTCCAGCAAAACACAAAACAGGGGTGCAATCCAGCATTTAGGCACGGAAAACACGCCGAAAAGACATAATGTCCTGCATATGCATGTTAAACGCAATAAGTCGAAGCGCCTGTCGGGCGTCATTACACACAGCCAGGAGGAAAAAAACATGATCCGGAAAACCTGTAGCGTATTTGCCTGCGCGCTGATATTTTTTTGTGGTGTTTGGCTGCTGGCTGGTACCGCCGGGGCAGACAGCCATAAAGCAGCCATTTCTGCGGCAGTAGCAAACAGCGAGCGACCCGCCAAAGACCGCGAGCGTGATGCCAATAGAAAGCCGGAATCCGTTCTGGCATTTTTTGGAATTGGTCCCGGCATGACCGTTCTGGATATGTTCGCCGGCGGCGGTTATTACACAGAAATTTTGTCACGCACGGTGGGTGCGGATGGCAAGGTGTATGCACAGAATAATCTTGCGTACCGCCAGTACGCTGCAGATGAACTGGCCACACGATATGTGGATGACCGTCTCGCCAACGTAGAACGCCTGGATATCGAGGTTGAGGATCTGGCTTTGCCATCGAACTCGCTTGATGCGGCCACGCTTGTTTTGTCCTATCACGACATCTACTACGTTGTCACCGATGGTTCCTGGCCGAAAATCGATGGGTCCGCAATGCTGGCAGAGATACTCGATGCACTGAAGCCGGGTGCGGTTCTGGGTGTTGTGGATCACACGGCAAAACCGGGTGGCGATGTCGTAGAAGTGGCGACCAATCTGCATCGAATAGAAAAGGCCACCGTCATATGCGAAATTACCGGCGCAGGTTTTGCCCTTACCGGCAAATTGGATGTGCTTGCCAACCCGGATGACCCACTGGATATTGGTATGTTTGATCCGGCGATACAAGGCAATACAGACCGGTTTGTTCTGCGGTTTGAAAAACCGGCGCGGGGTGCCGAGGCACAGACTATCTGCGACTAGTCGGATTATGACAAATTCGATTTAAAGGCTAGAATGCCGGCATGGACCGCAAGCGCGCGCTTATCGTAGACGATTCCAGATCCGCTCGCTTTATGCTGAGCAAGGTGCTCCGGGATCAGCAGCTATCGGTCGATACGGTCGATTCGGCGGAGGCTGCGCTGGACTACCTGGATGGCACCCATCCGGATGTTATCTTTATGGATCACCTGATGCCGGGCATGGATGGTTTCGCGGCCGTCGATGCCATACATCAAAATCCCGATACGGCATCTATCCCGATCATGATGTACACCTCGCAAAAAGGTGAGCTGTACATGGACCAGGCACGCGAGCACGGTACGGTCGGTATTCTTCCCAAGCAGACCAAACCGGTAAAGATCAACCGGATGCTCAAGACCTTGCATTTGCTACCGGATGACGA
>CBDUSC010000057.1:0-8453 GCA_965369735.1 uncultured bacterium | reverse complement strand
CCAGCCGTGCGAGTTCATATGGCGCAAGGCCAACTGACGATGTTCCGGACGACGTGCTTGTCGACACGTCTTTCGTCGCGCCCTGGTCATCCGGCTTTTGAGTCACGACATCCGGGTTGGATACCCGATCCGGCAGGTACAAAAATACACCAGCCGCAATAATCAAAAGCAATGCAAATGCAGCCACTGCGATCGACGCCGGCACGGATGGTGCCTGCGCCGGTTGCGATCCAGGCGTCGTTGAGACGGTTCTTTTCTGGCTTCCAGCGCGTGGCGTGATCGGTGTAATTGCTTCGATTTTTTGCGCATGCGGCTTGTGCGCATGCGGCTTGTGCGCATGCGGCGAATCACTCACAACCGGCGGCGCGGTCTGGTTCGAAACCTGGTCGATCAGACTCGCGAGTACCACGCGCACATCGGCAACTCCGGATGGCCTGTCGGCAGGATCCTTGGCCAGCATTTTCATGACCAGCGCATCGAGTTCATGCGGTATCGGGTAACCGGCCACCATGGGTGCAGGCGTTTTTGAGTTTATGCATTCATCGTCGATATCGGGATAGAACGGCGGATGACCGGTTACCATCTCATAGAGCAGCACACCCAGACCGTAGATATCATCCGCAACAGACGGCGGGTCACCCGTTAGCTGCTGCGGGCTGACGCTATAGCGCGAACCACCCAGTCGAATATCAAAACGACTGCCCCCCTCTACTGTTGCACCAGCAATGCCAAAATCGGCCAACCGGCTGCGCCCGTGAGCATCCACCATGATGTTGGCCGACTTGATGTCACGGTGAACAAGACCCAGGCCATGTGCGTACTCGAGGGCATCCAGGATGGGTAATAGCACCGGTATGAATCGCGTGTAATGACTCTTTGCAAATCGACTGATGTCATCTGCCTCAAAGTACTCGAGAGAAATAAAACTAACCTCATTGTCACGATGAAAGTCATACACACGGATAATATTCGGATGCACAAGACTGCGCGTCTTGCGGCATTCATCTCTGAGTAATTCGATCATGCGCTCGTCAGATGCGAGCGCGGGCGCCAGGATTTTGAGTGCAACGGACTGCGCCAGCTCTTCATCGCGGGCCAGCCAGACTTCACCCATGCCGCCCTGACCAAGCGGTGCGATCAGAGTAAAGCGTTCAGATAATTGCTGGTCCTTCTCAAATCCAGGCATGACATGGATTCAATCTACGCATGGTTGACCGTCTATCGACCGCTTAGTTGTTTGCAGGTTCGGCGTTCTCGCCGCCCTGGCTCTCAACAACCAGCCCCGTCTCGGCCGAATAGATTTCCTGTAGCAAGCGTCGCCATTCATTGAACTGCTGTTCCGCCGTACCGTTTAGTTCAACAACCTGGCCCTCGACTTCCACCACCATTGGCGCAACCTCGGCTTGCATCGATTGGCTGAGCTCGTTGATGGCCTCTACATGGATTTGTGCTTCTTTTTTTCGATCCCAACCACTTTTGAACAATGCGACACCGCCAATTGCAGCGCCGGTACCCACGGTACTGGCTGCTCTGCTATTTGCATTCTGATCAGCCATGACTCCGGCAATGACCATCGCCGCGCCGGCGATCATTCGATTTCGAGCCGAGCGCTCAAGCTCGCGCTGTGCGATGGCTTCTTCGTATGTGTAGGTACGCCAGTTGTCATACGAATCTTCCATGCCACGATAAAAATTCGCGTAATGCTCGTCCATTGTATCGATCAAAACATATTCACGCTGACGGACTTTTTGCATGCGATCCATCATCGGGTCGCCATCGGCGGGCAATCGATTCACAACGTACAAGCCACGGCGGTCCTGACTCAGGTATTCTGAAAACGCGTAGGGCGACAAATCGGATGCAAACTTGAGCTCGGAAACCCGGCGAATTCCGAGTACCTCTTCGCTGGCCAGTTTTTGCCGATACGCGAGCATGTCGTTGGCCACCGAGTTATACAAATCCTGGAACGGATCACCTTCGGTGGGGACATACTGGTTATAGGCATATTTGCTTGCAGTATCCTTGTAGCGGTTTGTAAACCACTTGCGCCCGGTGGAATCGGAGACTGTGACTTCTACTTCCAGCAACTCGCCATCCGAATGAATAATGGTTCCTTCAACCTGTACGTCAACTGCAAGCGTATCCGTTGGGGTTACCCGCACCGCGCCCCAGTTACCCGTATGCTCCAGCGTGTTTTTCATGTGGTAGGCCATAAACCGGGCTTCGGCCTTGCGCACTTCGGGGTACGCGTTTTCATCACGCTGTTTTTCTTCTGTTTCCGGGTAACCCGGGTCATAAAGATGAACGCCGATATCAAGCAGTTCTTCTTCGGGGATTTCTTCGGTTGCCACTTCAACCGGGCGCGTATTTGCCGATATCACCTGCTGCTGGACGCAGCCGGCAGCGGCGACCGACGCCACCACGACGCACAACAATCTGAACAACAGCGAAATGTCTATTCTCATTGACTCGTTGCTTTCTTATAAGCGATGTATTCCTGCCACAGTTTTTCCTTGAGAACAGGATCCGTCTCGGTCTCAGCAGCCTCCCGCAACTGTCGGGCAACAATATCATCATCGCTACCGTCGATCACTTCCGCTGCTGCCGGGCTCGCCCGTGCACCGCTGTTGACAGGTTTCGGGCCACCCGCCGCTTCGCGACCGGCCGCCTGTCCATTTTGCATATTGTCCTCAACCGTGGAGCTGCCCTGCATATTGCCGCTTGGCAATGAAGCCACCTGGATACCGGATCCCTCTACACCACCTTCTTTACCGGTACCGGTCTGACCGTAAACAACGCCTTTGTCACCGTCACCGGAAACCGACCCGGAACCACCACCCAGCGTGGGTTGTCTGCCGCTGAGCAATACCCCGTCAAATACCTGCAGCGATGCATCCAGCTCGCCATCCAGGGTTGCAAGTCGTTCGTCGTCCGATTTTCCACCACCAGGGATGATGAACACTGTACCGACACTTCCATCTCCGCCGGCATCATCGCCTTTCTGCGCTGAATCCTGCCCGCTGGGCAGATCAGGCAGACCACCACCCGGCGCACCCTGCACGATCACCACGTTGGCGTCGCCGGGATAAGCCAATACCGCAAGCTGGCCACTGGCTCTGGCCATTCGCTCTGATGCCGCGCGCATTTCATTGGCCGCCTGCTGCATCGCCGCCTGTTGCTCAGGTGTCATCGTAGAACCCCTGGACGGCCGGCCACCCGCCTCTTGAGTATCCTGGCGCTGTTGCGTCTGGCTCGCGCCAGCCACCGCCTGCTGCTCGCCGTCTTCAGCCGTCTGACTACCGGTCCTGGCACCCCGACTGGCAACCTGATTTTCGTCTTCGGTCTGCGTGCTGGCCGCAGCAGATTGTGTACCGCTATCTTGGCCGGCGCCCTGTGCACCGTCGGCAGAGGCCATCACCTGATCCTCACCCTGCTCGGTACCGCTTTGCATACCGGCAGAGGAGTTGCTACCGGTAATCTCTGCCTGCGAACCTTCATCCGCGCCTTCACCGGTTGCATCGTCCATCGCTTCCTCTATGGCAATACTCGCTTCGTAAAATGCGGTACTCGCTTCAGCCATAGCCCTGGACGCGGCACTCATCTCTGTATCACCACCCGCGGTTGTCGGTGTTCCATCCGCCGCCGCGTCGCCCGCATTTTGTTCGCCCATACCATCATTGGTGCTCGCTTCAGCTTCTTCCGCTGCCTGCATGGCGGCGACGGCTTTTGCCAAAGCTGCAACAGCCTGCGCCATGGCATCGTTGGCAGCCTGCATGTCCCCACCGCCGGCAGACCCCGCCGCGGCAGCTTGCTCGGCAGAACTCATGCTTTCATCACCGCCCTGGGCGCCGGATGCTTCGCTGGCCGCTTCTACATCGCTATTGGAAGCCATGGATGCTTCGCCGCCACTGGATTGCGATTCACTTTGTGATTCGGTGCCAGCCTCTGGATTTCCCTCTGCACCTTCGGTTTCCTCACCGCTGGCATTGCTTGCCTGAGACATTGCCTGGTTTGCTGAATTCAGCGCCTCGTTGGCTGCGGCCACAGCTTCATTACCCGATGCCATCGCCTGCTGCGCGCCCGATGATGTATCGGCACCGCTGGACGATTCGCTGGACGCAGATTGAGCTGACTGGCTGTCAGCCTGCGACGATGATGCATTCGATGACGAGCTGCTCGCCTGGGCGGCGCTTTGTGATGAGGTCTGAGGTTGCCCGGAACTTTGCGAACTCGCTTGCCCGCTTTGCTCTGAAGCGCTGGATGCCTGTTCCCCTGCCGCAGACTGGCTGGTCTCACCCGCGCTTTGCTCGGCCGGCTGAGACGAAGACTCTGACTGGGCTGAGGATGATTGACTCGATTGAGAACTGGCCTGCGCTTCAGAGCTTTCAGACGATTCTGCGGTCGGCCAGCTCGGTGTAGACTGCGACGATTCCTGGCTCTGTGACTCCGACTGCGACTGGCTCTGCGACTGCGACTGGCTTTGCGACTCCGACTGGCTCTGCGACTGCGACTGGCTTTGCGACTCCGACTCGCTTTGCGACTCCGACTCGCTCTCGCTCTGGCTCTGGCTTTCGCTCTCGCTCTGGCTTTGGGATTGAGACTGGCTTTGTGACTGCGACGGTGGAGTCGGCATCGATGGCTGCTGTTGCTCTTGCGGCGGCGTCGTGCAGCCGGTCAGCACAGCCATTGCTGCTGATGTCGTCAATATGGCAACTAATGTTCGATACATTGTTTGATGCTTCGCAAAATGCTGGGACTTTATATTCATGACGAGTTCATCCGCTCGTTGTGTACCCGGAAGACCGGAAAGCGATCGGTGACTCGGTAGACTGAACCCGCACAAATGCACGGCCATCGGGTCTGAACAGGATACCTTCTGCTGCCCCGCCTGTCATAAATCATGACACTTTCGCTGCGCCGCAGCATTCCATGCATTGGATCACAGCTCATACGGCAAAGCCGCCGGGTTATGTTACTGGTGCAGAAAATCAATGCTGCTCAGGATGCGAGCCTACCGTCGCCGTCGCGCCCTGAAAATTTAGACACCCCCCATAGTCAAAGTTCGGACTTATGTCAGAAACAACCGGGAACTAACTTTTTCTGATTCGTTCGTAACTTAATGTAGATAAAACGCTGAAATTTGCGCGCGGCAGGACCATACTTGATAAAAAGGAGGCGGCGGTTCTAACATGACATCTTATCGTTTGCTGACGATATCGACAGACTGTTCGCAGGCAAAAAAAAATGGGGTTCGAAAAGATCGGTAAATCTCGCATAACAAGTCGCCTTGCATTGCTTTGCATCATTTCGATGCTGGCCAGTTGCACCAACAATGTGGCGATCCGCGGTACGTTTCCAAAACCATTGGTTGCGAAGCAACCGATTGTGATGGGCATGTATTACAGCAACGAATTCAAAAATTTCAAATATGAAAAAGATTCATACCAGGGAACCGACTGGTATATGGATCTCGGGTATCCGAGCACCCAGCTTTTTGATCAGATATTTGGCAGCATGTTCAAATCAATAGAACAATTGAATACCAGACCTGATGAAACGTCGCCCGCACTGCATGTCAATGCAATTGCCGCACCCAATATCACCGACTTTGCGATGCTTGCACCGGAAGACTCGGCGCTGGATTTCTTTTCCGTTTCATTCAAGTACAAGATCGATTTTCTGACCCCCGAGGGCAACCTGATTCATACGTGGTCATTTGTTGCATATGGCAAGGCACGCTGGCATTTCATGAATGAGGACGAATCTGTCAGAGAGGCGACAATGATGGCCTTGCGTGATGCGGCCGCGACGCTGGCACTGGATTATCCGAAACAGACGCCATTTACAGACTGGCTGGAACGCGAAGGCACAATATCGGTAGCGGAAACCATGTCCTACAACCACTAACATGTATCTTTCAAATTCCACATTGACGAATTGCGCGCTATGCACCGTACTGAGTACGTCGATTCTGATACAGGGTTGCGTCACATCGCGTATTGAAGAATTCCACCAGACAAATTCAAGCGCGGGTCTTGCCGATGGCGAATCTGTCGTCATTCTGACCCGGCGCGACCACACCACCGATGAAACCGAAACCTCGTTTAGAGAATGCCTGCACGATCAACTTGTCAAAGGGGCTTCGGGTATCAACGTCAAACGGGAGGAAGAATTTGTAGACAGCATGTTCCCGTTTTTTGAGCCGCGGCTGGCACCGGCTAACCCGCAGGCGCTGCCAAAATTACTGGCGAAACCCGGCGTTGTGGATCAGATTGCAGAAATCGGGGTTCGTTATCTGATTTGGATCGATGGTGATACACAGACCGTGGACCAGGGCGGGAGCATGTCCTGCGCGCTCAGTCCGGGCGGAGGTGGTTGCCTTGGCATGAACTGGTGGGAGCGGGAAAGTTCTTATGAAGCGTCGATCTGGGATCTGAAGAACGCGGAGGTTGCCGGCACCATCAGCGCCGATGCCACGGGTACTTCATACATGCCGGCGTTGATTATCCCCATACCGCTGATCGCACGCCCCGGCGCGGCTGCCTGCAAGGGCCTGGCCGGGCAAATCAGGCAGTTCTTTGCACCGCAAGCCGGCCAGGGATAGACAGGCAGGCTGCTAGGGGCTTTTCCAGATATCAGCGGTTCCTGAAAAAGTCTGTCGCAGACGTATCCCGGGCGTATCTACCGGAAAACCATCAACCAGAACCGGTCTGTATCGAGCGCTTTTCATGGTGTCACGCATTTTTCGATGCATGACAACGGGAGAGTTTGAATCGACAATGGTGATGTGCCGTACCCCTCCATCACTCATAACGGTAAATTCAATTTCAACGAACTTGCCATCGTAATTGACATAGCGGCCCGATTCGCCTTCTATCGGCAAACTCGGCGGGGAATAAGCAAGCTGCCGTGGTTTTGAGAAGGATTGCTGCACAGTTTCCAGAGTCTGGCCACCCCCAATCAAGGTATCCCAGACACGTTTGTACAGTTCTGCAGCCTGCGCAGGTTTGTTGCCTTCGATTTTCCAGTCGGCAAGATTCAATAGTGCTGTTGCACGGTCTTCCGCATCGACATCATTGCGAGCGTCAATGATTTCCAGCGATCTTTCCAATGCCCGCGTACCCTGAGAACGATTTGCGTTCGCAAGACGTACCCTGGATACGCCGGGTCCGGATTCGCCAAGCCGCTGGCTTCCCCTGTAGGGGCTACGGCGTGTCATCGCAATACCCTCCAGAGGTTCCAGCATCCGAATATCGTTCTCGTCGTAGTTTTGCTCCATCAGGTACAGCGACCGCTGATACAGTTCACGCGCATTACGGTATTGACCAATACGCATTTCAAATCGTGCAAGCTTGTGGATGGCCGGAATAATTCGAGGATCATCTTTTCCAAATGTGTGCTCATACGTGCGCAATGACAATATTTGCTCCTGGTTCGCTTCTTCATACATACCCATCACCAGGTACGTTTCCGTGATTCCGTCGAGTATTTCTTCCTGCTCGATGGTCATGACACCGTCTTTTCGATGGGTAAGATGTTGCGCTCTTCTCAAGTTATCCAGCGCGTCTTCGCTACGCGCAGTTACACGATAGGTGTTGCCTACTTCCTGTAACGGCTCTATCAGACGCGTATCAAAAATGCCCGAGTCTATTTCGACAAGCACAATTGCGCGTTCGTAGTTTTCAACCGAAACCTCGGGTTGATTTGCGTGCTTTTGCGCAGCGGCCAGGTTGATCAGCGGTTCAAAAAGACGAATGTCATTGGGTTCGGTCTGGTCCTCAACCATCTTTAGCATTTTTTTTGCAATGATTATCGCATGCCCGAATTCATCATCCTGAAAATAGGTCTGATAGTCGTAATACAGCGACTCATAGTTCTGATATGGTTCGGCCGTACCGATGTCGACCTGTAATTCTTCTGTGTCGGTGGATTCCGGATCGGCCGGTAATTCTTCTGCCTCGGTGGATTCCGGATCGGCCGGTAATTCTTCTGCCTCGGTGATTTCCGAATCGACCTGTAATTCTTCTGCTTCGGCCGTTTCCGGACCGGCCTGCATTACTTCTTCCTGAGTAGTTTCCGGATCGGCGGTCCCCGTCTCAGGCTGCTGCGGCAAATCCAGACTCTCTGGAATCTGCTGCTCCGCAGGAGGCTCCGAAACAGGTTCAGCTTGTATTTCGACCAAAGGCGGCTCAACCAGGTCCTGCGCGGCCAGCGGAGCACACAACAATAGTGCCGCAAGAGCAAGCCAGATCAGGAACAGATCGTCAATGGTGAGTGAAATTCGGCGAAGCAGCATGGATTTCTGACAGTAGCCTGGTATTACAGGGTTTCGATATAAGGACAGCCGGCTACCAGCCCCGTCATTGCTGCACAGGCCGCACAAACAACAGTGAGCCTAGTTCCCGGTAGACCGAATATTGAGGTATTTCTGCAGCATACTCCCAAGAGTAACC
>CBDUSC010000056.1:0-8457 GCA_965369735.1 uncultured bacterium | reverse complement strand
CCAGCCGGCATATCCGATAGCTTTTGCCACCAACGTCAATGGTTGAATGCGAATCGAATGAATCCTGCATGGTTCCTCCGGGAAGGCGGTTTTTATCGTTATTAGGCACGGGAACCCGACATTATAAGGGATTTTCTCAGCCGGCTGCGCGCTTCTCCTGACGCCCGTGTCGCTCAATGGAATCGATCACCCCGCCCCCCAGGCAGATATCATTGTCGTACAGCACGACAAACTGGCCGGGCGTTACTGCCCGCTGGCTGCTTGCAAACTCTATTTTCAAACCGTGTCCATCCGTGCTGACGCTACATTCCTGGTCGCTCTGCCGGTAGCGCGTCTTTGCCATGCACTGCGTCGGCAAATCCACCGGGATACCGGATATCCAGTGCATGGCAGTCGCAGTCAGCGCGTCGCTGTGTAGCAACTCGTGATCGTGACCCTGGACCACGATCAGACGATTACGATCGAGATCCTTGTCAGCAACATACCAGGGTGCATCGGCCAGACCCGCCTGGCCACCAATACCCAAACCCTGGCGCTGGCCAAGGGTGTAATACATCAACCCCTGGTGGCTGCCGATGGTCTCTCCGTCGGCAGTACAGATGTTGCCCGGCCGGGCAGGCAAATATTGCGCCAGGAAATGACGGAAATGCCGCTCCCCGATAAAACAAATACCGGTGCTGTCTTTTTTCGCATGGTTATCAAAACCAAGATCGCGTGCGCGGCGGCGCACCTCGGATTTTTCAAGCTCGCCAACAGGAAACAATGTACTGGCCAGTGCAGCCTGGTCGATGGCATGCAAAAAGTAACTCTGGTCCTTGTTTGCATCAAGTCCCTTCAATAAATGATAGTTGTCACCGGTTTTTTGCACGCGTGCATAGTGACCTGTAGCAATATATTTCGCGCCCAGGCGTTTTGCATACTCAAAAAACACGCCAAACTTGATCTCGCGATTACACAGCACATCCGGATTGGGTGTGCGGCCCGCCTCATACTCCTGGAGAAAGTATGCGAAAACACGGTCGCGATATTCGTCGGAAAAATCTACCTGGTGAAGGGGTATGTCCAGGGTGTCACATATCGACCGGGCGTCCTGGAAATCTTCGGCAGCGGTGCAATACGCTTGCTCATCCTCATCCCAGTTGAACATGAACAAGCCGTGCACCTCATATCCTTCCTCGCACAGGCAGGCTGCTGCCACGGAAGAATCGACGCCGCCGGACAAACCGACAATCACACGTTCTCTTTTTTTGCTCATATGCTGGCCGGATCAATACCACAAGTATAAACCTGTGAATGATGGGAAACGGATATTGGGGCGGGTATGTCGCTTACAAGACCGCTCGGGTCATTCGACGGCTAAACGACAGCGGCTCGATCGGCCAGCTCCTCGATACTCAACGACCGGAGTATTTTCAATGGCACGCTGCTGCCATCCAGGTAATCTTCAATACAGCGCAGCACCATAGGGCTACGCAAGCGATGCTGGCACGCCAGCAGTTGCTCGCGGCTCATCCAGGTAGCCCGGACTATCCCGCGATCCAGATCCTGGTCGGGATAGTGCTCACCCAGCTCGCCAGCAAACGCAAACCGTAAAAAGGTTTTGTCTTTTGCCGGGTGCTTCCAGAGATAAATGCCGATTAATGCCTCTGCTGTAAATTGCCATGCAGTTTCTTCAAGCGTTTCCCTGGCCACAGCCTCGATCAGCGTTTCATCTTTTTCGAGATGACCCGCCGGCTGATTGAATACCAGTCGCCCTGAAGCATATTCCTCCACCAGGAGAAAACGGTTATCGCGTTGCACGACTGAGGCAACTGTAACATCGGGTTTGAACAGCATGCATTTAGTATATCCAGCCCTCCAAACCACTGTTCATACGTTTTTGTGACAGTGCTCACATATTTGCACATACGCATTGACTACTCTGCGACAGCATCAGCCGGTTATGTCAAATTGCCGGGATTTACGTATTGCCGTTGCAAAAAAAAGGAGATTTGCTTGGCAGCTAATCCAGCAAATACCCGACAAGGAATATCAGTACCGAAACACCTGGTTCGTCACCAGGTGTGCGTCGTGTTGTTCGTGGTCCTGGCGTTGTTTCTTTCCATGGGCAGCGCGCTGGCCCAGCAATCGGTACTACAGCAGGCCGAGGCTTTGTTGAATGCGAAACAGTATGGCAGTGCACTTTTTCTGCTATCGCCATACGAAAAAGAACTGGCCGGCAACCTGACATATGACTATTTGTATGGTCTTGCGTTTTTGGAGACGGGCAATACAGGTCGCGCCATTTTTGCATTGCGCCGCGCGGTTGGTGGTGACCCCGATTTTGCAGCAGCGCGCATGGAGCTTGCGCGAGCATATTACCAAGAAAGCGCTTATGGCGATGCCGAACGCGAGTTGCTTATTTTACAAAAACAAAATCCCCCACCGGCCGCCAGACGGGTCATTGAAGAATACCTGGCCAATATCCAAAGCCGCACTCCGGACCGATCACGACGCGTGAGCTTGTACGTGGAGAGTGGCGCCGGTTATGACAGCAACGCGAATGTCTCGACCGATCTTTCAAATTTCCTTGGTTTTATTATCGATAGTGCCAGCCGCGAGACCGATAGCAGCTATTTTGAAATACTCGGCGGCGGCGGCTTGACGACACCCGTGTCCGAAGGAGTCGTGTTCGATCTTGGCGCCGATCTGGGTCACCGCAATTACCCAGATGCATCATTTGTGGACACCACTGTGGGTCGATTTCGATCCGGATTTCGCCGCGTTTCCGAAGGGAAAACACAGGCACTGGGGTTACGTGCATACCGGCTTGCCATCGATGGTGATCTGAACAGCTATGGCGGGCAAATCGATGCCAGCTGGGAACAGACGATTGCGCCGTTTACGCGCGCAAGCCTTTTCGGCCGATTTGGAATTATCCGTTACGACGATGAGCTCGAAGTGAAGGATGTCGATCAGTTTCTTGGCGGCGCTACCATTGCCCATGCTTTTGGAAATCAGCGTCGCGGCATCGTCGGGGGCGCCGTGTTGATCGGGCGCGATGAAGCCACAGAATCCGCTTCGCGTTTCAGCCGCGATATCTACGGTTTTCGTGTTTACGCCGGTTGGAGTTTCAACCGCGCTGTTCGCATACAGGGTACCGCCAGCTTGCTGGAATCACGATACGACGACATATTTTTCGAGCAAATGTTCAGCAATGAACGCGAGGACACGCTCACCGAGCTCGCGCTCGATCTGAGCTGGCGCATCACGCCCAACTGGGGGCTTCATCACAAAATTGCGTACTACGACAACGACACAGACGTAAGCATATACGACTATGATCGCTTCGTTTCGGGCATCAGTCTGCAACGCCGCTGGGACTAGATTTTCGGGAACAAAAACCACTCCAGGCATTGCAATTAACCATAATGCCAATTGCTTTTGTCCATTGTCATAATGAGACATACAACAGACTGTGACTGTGATCACAGCATCCATAGCCTGGTCTGCGCTACATTCAACGTCGCCCCAAAAGAATTTATTTTTATACATGCACCGGGGCGAGGAACCGGGGGATGACTTTGGTAACAGCAGCAAAAAAATACAGGTTCGGAATCACGCTGACAGCGGTAATGCTGGCGATGCTTGTGCCCATAAGCGCATGGGCAGCGGCAGGCGAGATTCTGTTTGTCTTTGGTAAAGCGAATATCAGCAACGCAGCTGGTCAGCATACCGTGCTTCGTGGTGACGATGTCGACAGCGGCGATTTGATTAGTACTGCGGGCAATGGGCGCGTTCAAATTCGCATGTCCGACGGTGGGCTGATTGCGCTGCGCCCAAACACACAGTTTCGTATCGACGAGTATTCCTTCGCGGCGGCCGAGTCCGGATCGGAATCATCCGCATCCGAGACTCCGGACCGCAGCTTTTATACCCTGGTCAAAGGTGGCTTTCGTTCAATTACCGGCGCAGTCGGTAAAAACGACAAAAGCGCATACCGGGTACGTACGCCGGTTGCGACCATAGGTATTCGCGGAACCGATTACACCGCGATCTATTGCAGCGGCGACTGCAGTGGCTTGCTCGACAGCAGTGGAACCAGTCTTGCAGATGGCCTCTATGTTGGCGTGATCGATGGTGGCGTGATATTGATGAACGACGCAGGCTCCCTGGATGTTGATCCCGGAGAATATGCCTACGTCGCCGATGAAAACACCGCCCCGGTGTCCTCGCCGGACGCACAGGGCGTGATTATGGGTTTTTCCGGCAATGACGGCACACCCACCGACGACGGTGAGGCAGTCGCAGACAACGACGATACGCCCGAG
This sequence comes from uncultured bacterium, assembly GCA_965369735.1. GTDB lineage: Bacteria > Pseudomonadota > Gammaproteobacteria > Steroidobacterales > CBDUSC01 > CBDUSC01. The sequence continues at coordinate 4,147 of CBDUSC010000056.1, read as the reverse complement.
GTTTCTGTACCGCTGAACGGTACCGATGAATCCGGTGTGGACCAGGATCTGACCGGTGGCGACGATGTCGTCGCTACAGAACCCGGCTCAGTCGCATTTGCGGCCGGACCGCTGGAATCAAACCCGGGTGTCACAGGGTCAGCAACTGGCGATGCCGGTCGGCTGGTAAGAGACCACAATGGAGATTTGGTCCAGTTTGGCGGCGACTACCCGGGTGAAAGTGATTCCAATTACCTGATCGGCAGTGCCGAACAGGTCAACCAGGGTGGAGATGCGGTTACCGGTATCAGATGGGGCCGATGGAGCAATGGTGTGATATCCGTTGCAGCAAGTGATGGCAGCTCATCCAGGGACCTGGATCTTGGCGCTGGCAGTCTGCACTGGATCAGCGATGGCAGCACACCGACGCTGCCAAAAACCGGATCACTGGATTTTAATCTCGTGGGTAACACCAATCCTACGGATAACCAGGGCAATGTGGGTACGCTGGGTACAGCAAACCTGAGTGCCGACTTTGATGCACAAACGGTAGACGCCGATGTCAGCCTCTCAATGGATGCGCGAAACGAGATTTGGGACGCTTCTGCGCAGGACATCGATATCAACAGCGCCGATGCGACCTTTGATGGCGCATTCGACAATGTCACGATCACCGATACCACAGATCAAAGCACCATGCAGGGTGATGGCGATCTGAGCGGCTTCTTTACCGGTGATGGCAACGGTATTACCGGGGCTGGAATGGGTTACTCGCTTGAAAACGGGACCGATACAACCATATCGGGTGCCGCAGCGTTCAGGGCCGATCCGGGCAACTAAAAGCCCCGATCAGCCGGGTATATCAAGGCGACCGTCTGCCGACGGTCGCCTTTGTTTTTGCCCTTTGTGTGGACCAGCGCGGGCGAAACTGTGACAGACCGCACACTGGCAAACTTTACATAAGTGTAGCGTTGAAAGGCTATGAATTATCGGATAGTGACAGTCCTTTTTCTGATTGCCGCGCTGGTTGCATGCGGCGGTGGCAGCTCGTCCGGTAACGCAAAAAGCACCGGCGGGAGCAACCCGGGCACTGGCGGTCAGATCCTGTTGCAATTCGATGGTAATGCAGCAAAGGGGCCGCTGCGCAACGCCGATCTGAACATCTATGTTGCCGACGCCAACGGTAACCGGGCTTTTCCGACACCCCTGGGGTCCACAACCACCAATACGCTGGGTAACTGGTCATTGTCGGTCACAACCAATCCGGGTGCTCATGTGATCGAGAGCGATGGCGGTGTCTATACCGACGAATCGGATTCGAACCCCAACCCCGCGCTGAAACGCGAAATTCAACTCGCCCAAGGTGAAACATTTGAAGCCCTGATGCCAAACGGTGATACCACCGCCGCACTGAATTTATTTACCAATGCCTTGCTGGTGAAATCACGCAGCGAATCCTTCTCCGGCAACTTCCTTGTCGTATATGGAAATAACCGTTTGCTGCATGAGCAGGCGTTCGGATTTGACGTGGTAACGACCTTGCCAACGGACCCGGTTACACCGGATCCTGCTTCCAGCGAACCGGAACGGCAATATGCGATGGCGCTGGGTGGTCTGGCAAACGTGCTCAATGATGTTGCGGTCCAGTTCGGCAAACCGGTCCCGGATTACGCGATGATGCAGGCACTGGTGGCTGATCTGTCCGATTGCCGTCTTGATGGTAACGATATGAACGGCCAGGTTTTTGTAAACGTCGATGGTCTTGATCAGCCGTTTCCCGGCAACATCGATCTGAACACGCAGATCATTCGTTTTAGAAACAACAATATAAACGAGTACCAGAATACAGCCCTGGTACAAATCGATGAGGCGCTGTGTTCCCAATCAGGTGCACCACCGGATTCAACAGCACCGGTTTTCACATCGGTACCGGCGGCGTTTTCCGTCGCGGCCATCGATGCAAATGGGACTCCCGTTACCGACCCCGTTATCCAGAATGCCTTGAACAGTGCTACAGCGGTTGACGATCGCCCGGGTCCGGTGACGATCAGCAATAATGCGCCGGCAATTTTTGCACTTGGCGAAACACTGGTGACGCTGACTGCTGCTGATACGGCGGGTAACCAGGGCATTGCGACGGTGAGGGTTACTGTTGAAGATCAGGTGCAGCCACAGATTACGGCACCGGCGGATACTGTCGTTGTCACAACCGGGCCGCTAACCCAGGTAAACCTGGGCCAGCCTGTGATCAGCGACAATGTCACACCCTCCGGTCTGTTGATTGTGACGAACGATGCGCCGCCGACCGGCTTCCCGGTGGGCATCCACACGGTAACCTGGACGGTGACGGATGCCGCCGGACTATTTGCCAGCGATCAGCAACAGGTGACAGTCAGAACCCCGAACGGACCGGTTGTTGTTGTTCCCATACCGGATGCGTCTGCAACAGAAGGCATACCGGTGGCAATCAGCGTCGCTGCAAATTTTAACGATGCCGATGGCGACACACTTGGCTACGCGATGCAGGGTCTGCCCGCTGGCAGCGGCATGAGCTTTGATCCTGTGACTGGCCTGCTGAGCGGCGCCCCAAATGACAACGATGCAAAAGCATCACCGCTGACACTGACAGTGACAGCCAGCGATGGAATTCTCACGGTCAGTGACAGCTTTGTAGTAAACGTTACAGACCTGAACAATCTCCCGAGCTTCGTGTTGAGTGGCGATCTTGTGCTGAATGAGGATTTCGCGGGTGTGCAGTCGGTGATGGTCATACCAGATCCGGTCAGCGCCGATGAAGCCGGGCAGGTTGTCGCATACAGCATCAACCCGAACCCGGTAACGATTCCATTTGCCAATATTGCATTCAACAGTGCGACCGGCCAGGTGGATGTGACAAGCATCAATGATTTGAGCGGATCGCAAAACTTCACGATCACGGCTGATGACGGGCAAGCGGTCAACAACAACTACGCGCAAAACTTTTTGCTCGATATCAGTTCGGTCAACGACCCGCCCGTGTTTACCCTGAGCGGTGACGTGGAACTACCAGTTGATTTCCCGGGGACGGTCAACGTCATAGTAGTACCGGGTCCGGTTCCTGCCGACGAAGCCGGCCAGATCGTCGCCTACAGTATTTCGCCGCCGATCACATTCGCCAACATCAGTATCGACGCCGCCAGTGGTCTGGTCAGCATTACCAGCATACCGGGCGAGATTGGCAGCCAGCTCATGATAGTCGTTGCCGAGGATGGCAATACAGATAATGGAAGCTGGGGTGATTCATTTACATTGACGGTCGGCGATCCGCCGCCATCGATGCAAAAAACTGCCAATGATCGTGATGCGGACGGGCTGAGCGACAATGATGAAAAACTGTTTGGCACCGATCCGGATAACCCCGACAGCGATGCGGACGGTATTGGTGACGGCACGGAGATCGAGTTCGCAAGTGACCCGCTGCGTGTCAATCCGAATTCGCTTTATGTCGGGCTGAATCCTGCTGGTTTCCTAAGGAGCATCGACAGACTTGATGAATCGGTATCGATCGCGCCCGGTGAAGCCGGCCTGCCATCGTTTGTCTTGCTTGAAAACGGACTGTGGGACGGTTCCCTGAACCTTTCTGCCCCCTGCGATCATATTGCTATCGTAGGGTCATTTGCGCCGGGCGATTATCGCAGCCAGCCTGGAAGTTTCAATGCACCACGAACGACGGTATCCGCTATCGTCTCTTCGGTTTTTGCCCTGGACGGCTGCCAGAGCCTGCAGATGGCACACATTGCAGCTACCGGGGGTGATGCATCCGGTATTCAAATGCACCATAGCGAGGTCATAGCAAAAAATATTGCCGTATATCACAACCGGAACACAGGCAATGGCGGCGGCATCCGCGCCAGCGGAGGGTCGCTGACCGTGATCGACAGCTTTGTTTCTGCCAATGAATCCGGTACCAGCGGTGGCGGTGTCTACACCGAGAACACTTTGCTGGATATTCAACACAGTACTGTGAGCGGAAATCGCGCCACTACCGGCGGCGGCATCATGTCTGTAAATAACAAAACGGGATCACAACTGTTCAACGTCATGATAGCCGGGAACCACGCGCAGATTTCTGGCGCACTGCATATGGACTCAAAGACTGCCACTGGCATTGCAAACATCAGTATTGTCG
>CBDUSC010000055.1:0-8561 GCA_965369735.1 uncultured bacterium | reverse complement strand
CTGCTTGGCTCTCCAGCGTTCCACCGCAGCGTGGTCACCGCTCAACAGTACGTTTGGTACCGTCTGCCCATCCAGTTCTTCCGGCCGCGTGAAATGCGGATAGTCGAGCAACCCGTTCATAAACGAATCCTGCTCAGCCGACTCGTCATCACCCAGCGTTCCCGGCAACAGCCTCGCTACCGCATCCAGTACGATCATGGCCGGAAGCTCGCCACCGCTGACAACAAAGTCACCCAGCGACAGCTCCATATCCACATCGCGTTCAATCACACGTTCGTCGATACCCTCGTAGCGCCCGGCAAGCAATACCATACCCGGTAGTGCTGCACACTCGCGGGCGCAATCCTGATCAAACCTGCGCCCCTGCGCGCTCAGGGCTACCACCGGGCAATTGTCCGGCAGTGCCGCGCGCGCTGCCTTGATGCAACTGCGCAATGGCTCAACCTTCAGAACCATGCCAGGACCGCCGCCATACGGCCGGTCGTCCACCGTGCGATGCCGGTCTTTGGCCAGATCGCGCGGGTTCCGGGTATTCAGTTCAAGGACACCGCGATCCAGCGCGCGCCCCAAAACACCCCAGGCAGTTACCTGATCGATCATTTCCGGAAACAGCGTGACGATTTCAATCTGCATCGCTCACTCCATCTCCTGTCTACATACAAGGCTCAGAAATCCGGGTCCCAGTCGACGACGATTCGCCCGCCATCCAGATCCACATCTCTGACTACCTCACCGGTCACAAACGGGATCAGCCTTTGGCGTTCAGCCTTGGCAGCTCCCTCAACGATCTCTTCAACAACCAGGACGTCGTTGGCACCGGTTTCCATTAACCCTGCGACTTTTCCGAGCTCGCGCCCGTCAACGGTCGCCACATTGAGACCGATCAAATCGATCCAGTAATACTTGTCTTTTCCGCTATCGGGAAAGGCATCGCGATCCACCGCGATATCGCTCCCAACCAGCTCGGCCGCCTGGTCCCTGTCAGCGATTCCGCTGACCCGGACAATGACGCCTTTGCCGTGTCTCTTGCCCTCTGCAACCTCGTATGGCTGCCAGCTTTTGTCGCTGCCGATAAACCAGTTACGGTAGCTGACAATAAATTCCCGGGGTTCGGTGTATGAATACACTTTGACCCAACCGCTCACTCCGAACAAACCGGAGACCCGGCCAACAATCACTTTACGCTGCACCGCACCGCCCTCGCTTGCGGTAGCTACGACCGTGCTATCAGGCTTTTGCCTGCTTGTTATAGCTCTTGATCAGGCCCGCTACGCGATCCGAAGGCTGGGCGCCCTGACCGATCCAGTACTTCGCCCGGTCGACATCGATACGCAGCTTTTCCTCATCGCCCGCTGCAACCGGGTTAAAAAAGCCCAGACGCTCGATATAGCGACCATCACGGCGATTGCGGCTGTCTGTCACGATAATGTGATAGAAAGGCCTTTTTTTGGCTCCGCCGCGTGTCAATCGAATACTTACCATTTGGGTTGATTCCCCTCAAAACCTGTATTTTCCGGTAGTTACCGAACCACATGCCCGGCACACAAAAACGCTCCGACCGCCCTCAGGCGGCCGAAGTGAGCCGCGCATTTTACCGCAATTTCAGGAAAAGTGAAGAGATTTCAGAGGTATCTGAAAGGTAATCCGGGCTAGCGGCCAAAACCGGGGGTAGCCCGCCCGGCAACCCCCGCATCATTTTTTTCATGCCACCGCGGGAGAATTTTTTCATCATTCTCTGCATTTGTGTGTACTGCTTCAGCAGCCGGTTGACATCCTGAACCTGGGTCCCGGAACCGGTAGCAATGCGTCTTTTGCGAGATCCGTTGATGGTCTTGGGAAAGCGACGTTCGCCCCGGGTCATGGAACAAATGATGGCAATCTGGCGCCCGATGGCGCGCTCATCAACCTGCTGCAAGGCGCCTTTTTTCATTTTGCCCATACCGGGGCCAGCGCCGGGCAACTTGTCCAGCAGCGAGGCAAGGCCACCCATATTTCGCATTTGCTCGAGCTGCTGTCGCAGGTCGTCAAGATTAAAGCCCTGGCCTTTTTTGAGTTTGCCCGCCAGCTTTTGGGCTTTTTCGCGATCGATTTTTTCCTCAACCTGCTCTACCAAACCGACTACATCGCCCATACCAAGAATTCTCGATGCGATGCGCTCGGCATGAAAAACTTCAAGGGCGTCGATTTTTTCACCGGTGCCCATGAACTTGATGGGTTTACCAGTGACATACCGCACTGACAAGGCAGCACCACCCCGGGCATCACCATCTGTCTTGGTGAGTATCGCCCCGGTCAGCGGCAGAGCCTTGTCAAACGCACGGGCCGAATTGACGGCATCCTGACCTGCCATCGCATCGATGACAAACAGAGTTTCGATCGGGTTTGCCGCTGCATGAACCGCTTTGACTTCGTCCATCATCGCGTCATCGATATGCAGCCGACCTGCGGTATCGATGATGACCACATCGGCGATGCGGCGCTTGCCCTCTTTTATGGCTCGCTTCGCAATATCAACCGGATCGTCATCACTGCTGGTGCTCATGAATTCGGCACCAACCTCGGCGGCAAGACGTTCGAGCTGCAAAATCGCTGCCGGCCGGTATACATCAGCACTGACCAGCATGACCCTTTTCCCGTTCTTGTCGCTCAGCCGTTTGGCGAGCTTCGCCGCAGTCGTGGTTTTGCCAGCACCTTGCAGGCCGGCAAGAAGAATGACTGCCGGTGGTTGCATTTTGAATGACAACTCACTGTCTTCAGCCCCCATGACCTGCACCAGCTGATCATGGATAATTTTGACCAGGGCCTGGCCGGGTTTGAGGCTCTTACGGACTTCGCTTCCGACCGCGCGCTCTCGTATTTCCTCTATAAATGACTTTACGACTGGTAGCGCAACATCGGCTTCAAGCAAGGCCATGCGCACCTGACGCATCGTGTCCTGAATATTGTCATCGGTTAAGCGACCACGACCACGCAGACTGGCCGCCGCCTGGCCAAGGCGTTCACTCAGATTTTCAAACATCGGGAAAGGGTATCAGATTTACGGGAATCAGATTTCTATGATCTGGCCGGCCTCGATCGCCTGGATCTGCATGTCCGGCAGACCATCATGCAATTCGTCCATGATTGTTTTTTCTTCGCCCGGTTTCATCGATGTGATCCAGATCTCCGGCTTGTGGCGCAGATTTTTGATGTCCTCGATAAAGCTGCCAGAACAGTAGTGGCTGGAATCTTCTGCAAGTTGTGCCTGACGATTCGGAAATGACACCTCAACCAGCAGAGCATCAAGACGATCATATTCATTGAGTAACCGCCACAATGACTCATTGCGCATAGTATCGCCGCTGAACGCGATCACCCTGCCATCTACCTCGACACAATATCCAAGCGTTGGAACGGAGTGTTTGACCGCTACCGCCCTGATTTTTCTACGGCCCAGCTCGAGCAGGTCGCCGTCACTGATTTCGTGGCAACGCATGATGGGCGATTTCGGATCGGGCAGCACCGTAAAATCCGGCCAGATCACGTTATTGAATATATGCTTTTTGAGTGCGTCCAGCGTATCGCTGTTTGCAAAAACGTCCACAGGTACGCCCATGCGATTCTCGAACGCGGTGTCGAGAAACAGAGGCAAACCTACAGTGTGGTCCAGATGCGCGTGGGTCAACAGCACCGTATCGATGTTTCCCAACTCTTCTATGGTCAGATCGGCCACGCCGGTACCTGCATCGATGAGCATATCGTCATCGATGAGCATGGCGGTGGTCTTGCGGCCGCTACCGACACCTCCGCTGCAACCGAGTACCCTTACTTTGAGAGGAGACGATTGCAGTGAAGATTCGATTTCTTCATCTGTTGCGGCCTGCCATTTGTTCTGACAGAGTTGCGTTGACATTGCTTCAATTGCCTCGCGCCTTGTGCGATGATGTGCACGATCTCCACGCTATGACATCCCGGTCGCCAAATCTGTGTTACAAATCACAGTTCCAAAGGGCTACGATTTCGGTGCTATGTTGCTGGTTTTTAACAGAATATCCGGAGCCGCCCATAAGCGTGAATCGCGTCTCGTTTTTGGCTCTTTTTCCGGATTCCTGACTTAACTTAACAACTGTTTTGCCCCCAAAAAGCCGAAAATGAACTGGATTCTCACATCGCATATTTTCCTGTCCTCCATTGCCTATGGGCTGTTGGCCGCTGCTGCTGTCATCGCGTTTTTCATGATCGTGCAACAAAACCGTCTGCACGCACGCCAGCCCCTGGGCTGGCTGGAAGCATTACCCGCACTGGAAACGATGGATCGATGGATGTTTATTGCCATCAGACTCGGCTTTGCGTTGTTGACGCTCGCCTTGTTCAGCGGTCTGGTTTTTATCGATGACTGGTTTGCCCAGCACCTGGTACACAAAACGATTTTGTCGTTTTTAGGCTGGTTGGTTTTTGCGGTGCTACTGCTGGGTCGGTGGCAGTTTGGCTGGCGGGGAAAAACCGCGGCCTGGTGGATGCTGAGTGGATTCGCCGTATTGCTGCTTGCCTACTTCGGATCCAAGTTTGTTCTTGAAACAATGCTGGGCCGGCAATGGGGCTAAACCGGGTTCGACAACCGGGACCATTGCCCTTGACAGTTCAGATGCCTGATTCCAAACTGTTATGGTATTAGTTATCGGGAGGCATTCTTTCGTTGCCTGACGACGTTCCTCTAAGTATCCAGTTCACAGTTCTGGTCATACTTCTGTTCCTCTCCGCGTTTTTTTCAAGCACGGAAACCGCATTGATGAGCCTGAACCGGTACCGCCTGCGCCATATGGCGCGCACGGGGCACCGCGGTGCACGGCTGGCCGAAAGCCTGATGCAAAAGCCCGAGCGAATACTGGGGCTCATATTGCTGGGCAACAATCTGGTCAATATTCTCACTGCGACACTGACGACAATTGTCGCGATCAGGCTATGGGGCGAATCTTCTACAGCAGCGGCTGCGCTTGTACTGACCGTGATCGTCGTGATTTTTGCCGAAGTGACACCAAAAACTCTGGCTGCAAAACGACCTCAATTGCTCGCGTTTCCGGCGGCATATATTTACTACCCGCTTTTGAAAATCACCTGGCCTGTTATATGGCTGCTCAACCAGATTACAAACGGGGTGCTGCTATTGCTGGGCGCCGACCCCAGCGAGCGCGAATCGCACAAGCTCAGCAATGAAGAACTACGAACAGTAGTCATGGAAGGCGGAAATATTCCGCAGCAACGACAGGAAATGCTCGCGAGCATCCTCGATCTTGAAAAAGTGACGGTCGATGACATCATGGTTCCGCGCAGCGATGTCGTTGGCGTCGATCTTGAAGACAAATGGCCTGAAATCATCGACTTGATACGAAGCAGCCCGTACACGCGGCTGCCGGTATTCAATGGCGAGCTTGATCAACTGGTCGGTATATTGCACATGCGCAAGCTTGTCAATCGGCTGGCGGAAGCCGAATTGACACCGGAGATACTCAACAACCTGCTGGACGAACCCTATTTTGTGCCCGAGGGCACACCCCTGAACCGGCAATTGCTTTACTTTCAACAAGCGCGCCAAAGATTTGCGCTGGTGGTTGATGAGTATGGCGATATCCAGGGCCTGATCACAATGGCTGACCTGCTCGAGGAAATCGTGGGCGAATTCACCAGTGATCCGGATCACATGACAAAGGATATTCATGCAGAATCCGATGACTGTTATATCGTCAATGGCGCAATCAATATTCGCGAACTCAATCGCATCATGAACTGGCATTTGCCGATCAACGGACCAAAAACGCTAAACGGCTTGATACTCGAATACCTGGAAACCATTCCCGAACCGGGAACTGGCCTGAAACTGGCCGACTACCCCATCGAGGTTTTGCATACATCCGATAATGCAGTCAAGACTGTACGCATCCATGCAAGACGCGAGCAAAAGCAAAAGCAAGCCAGCTGATCTGCTTGCCCTCTAACCGGAAATAACTTTTATCAATTACCCTGGGCGATATCGATTGCCTGGGCCAGGCGTGTCACAGGTATGACCTCGACTTCCGGTACCTTTTGACGCGGCATATTTTTGGCTGGCACTACTGCACGTCTGAAGCCGTGTTTTGCTGCTTCCATGATTCGTTCCTCGCCGAAAGGCACGGGTCTGATCTCACCCGCCAGACCGACTTCACCGAAAAATACCGTATCGGATGCCACCGGGCGATTGCGAAAACTCGATAGCGCGGCAATGACCGCCGCGAGATCAGCGGAGGTTTCGTTGATTCGAACGCCGCCAACGACATTGATGAAAACATCCTGGTCAACCATGGCGATTCCACCGTGACGATGCAAAACAGCCAGCAGCAGTGCCAAGCGATTGTGCTCCAGACCCACCGAGATACGCTTTGGATAGTTTCCGTGGTTCTCATCAACCAGTGCCTGCAACTCGAGGAGCATGGGTCGACTGCCTTCCCGCGCCACTGTAATTACGCTGCCGGCTACCGGCTCTTCGTGCCGTGACAAAAATATTGCAGAGGGGTTGCGAACTTCTTTGAGGCCGTTACCGGTCATGGCAAAGACACCCAATTCATTTGCCGCGCCGAACCGGTTTTTGACAGCCCGGATTATCCGGTAACGACTGCCCGCATCGTTTTCAAAATATAGAACCGTATCGACCATATGCTCCAGCACACGAGGGCCGGCGATCGTACCGTCTTTGGTGACATGCCCAACCAGAAACACAGTGCAACCGGTACGCTTTGCATACCGAACAAGCTGGGATGCGCTCTCGCGCAACTGAGCAACTGAACCCGGCGCCGATTGCAACGTCTCCGTATACAGCGTCTGCACGGAATCGATGACGATCACCTGTGGTTTGCGGCCTTCCGCTTCCGCAAGCACCGCTTCAACCCGCGTTTCGGCAAGAAGATCGACCGAGGCATCTCCAACGCCAAGCCTGCGCGCACGCAATGCGACCTGGCGCAACGATTCCTCGCCGCTGATATACAGTGTCGTCAGACGGTCACTCATGGCCGCGCTGGCCTGCAACAGCAAGGTTGATTTGCCGATACCCGGGTCACCACCAATCAGAATCACCGCACCGGAGACGAGGCCACCGCCCAGCACACGATCCAGTTCGCCGATACCGCTGGGAAGCCGCGGCTCGACTTCTTCGCTGACATCAGACAACGCACGACTTTGTGGCTCGCCAGTGTATCCACTGCTGAGGCCACCCATCTGGGCTCTATGGGGCCCCGAGACACTTACAACGGTTTCGCTGAGCGTATTCCATTCACGGCAGTCGGGGCACTGCCCTTGCCATTTCAGGGTGTGCCCGCCACAGGATTCACACACGTAAACTGCTTTTGTTTTTGCCACAGAGATCCCTGTAATGACGAATGAATACTGCGCCGGATACTACCATGCAGCAGCGACCACACTTCATCGCAAACCAGCTTCGTTTTTTGACTTACTGAAGTACACCATGCTCTTGTTGCGAACGGCCTCTGCGACGAGCGAAGCATGGACAGCGTAGCGCGGAGCCGAGCGCAGCCATGGATGGCGTAGCGAGGCGTCCTGAGCGATAAGAGTATGGTGTGCTTCATCAAGTCAATAAAAGCTGAAATTACAAAGCACTATGTTCTATACTGCCCGCGATCTATAGGTAGGAAATCATGCCGCCAGCCAAAAGCAAAGTCTGGTCCAGGGACTGGTTTACCGGACTCGCATACTTCGCGTTCTTTTTCCTGTTCGCCTATCTGTTCGCCCCCGACGCATTCTATGGCCTGGAGACGGCGGCATACGATCGCGCGATGCTCATGTCGCGTGCACAACCCAACGATCGGGTGGCCATCATCGCGATCGATGACAAGAGCATCGCCAACATCGGTCGCTGGCCATGGTCGCGCGACATTCTATCGAGCCTTATCGATCAATTGGCCGCCGGCGAACCAAAGCTGATCGCCAGTACAGTGCTGCTATCGGAAAATCAGATCGACCCCGGTCTGGACGCTCTGCAACAGATCAAAAATTATTTCCAGTCATCCGGTCTTGATCAGGAGGGCGATTCGGGAAACGCCCGGATACGCGAGTTGGGTAATATGATCGATCGGGCGGCCCGGGACATTGATTTTGATGCTCGCTTGTCTGGAAGCATACGCGGTGCCGGCAATGTGATTTTGCCGATGGAGTTCATGCTTGGTGAGCCCAGGGGCAACCCGGATCAATCATTGCCCGCATACATTTCACGCCACGCCATGAGCGTGATCAATGGAGATACGCAACAGCACCGGGTCACCCCGGCACAAAAACTTACGCCACCGATAACTGAGCTCGGCGAGCACGCGATGGCGATCGGGCATCTGAACGTCAACCTCGATGCCGACGGAAAATTGAGATTCGAACCGTTAGTCGTGCGTTATTACGATCAGTATTTTGCATCGCTTGCGTTGACAATCGCCGCAAAAAGTTTGAACGTCAATAGTGATGAAATAATTGTGAGCCCAGGCAGTGGCGTCGAGATTGGTGGACTGAAAATCCAGACCCGCCCTGACCTCAGCATGTTCAACTATTTC
>CBDUSC010000054.1:0-8657 GCA_965369735.1 uncultured bacterium | reverse complement strand
CGCCCTTGGAGTAGCTCATATCCTCGAAGGCAGCGTGCAAAAATCCGGCGACCGCTTGCGTATCATCGCGCAGCTCATCAACGTCAAAGATGGCACACATTTGTGGTCGGAAACATTTGACCGCCGTAATGAAGACATTTTTGACATCCACGATGAAATCGCGACCAAGGTCACCGATGCATTGCGCGTCAACCTGTTTGGTGAACAACAACAGCGGCTAACGAAACGCCATACCGAGAACCTGGATGCATACGACCAGTACATCCAGGGTCAGCAACGCGTCGCGCGACGTACCGGCCCGGCTATCCTGGACGCGCTGGCGCATTACCAAAAAGCAGTTGAGCTGGATCCCGGTTATGCCTTGGCATGGGTCGGCGTTGCGGACTCGGCCATGCTGGCAGACGTCTATGACGCCATGACAGAAAAAGACGCGCTGGTGATTACCAAACGGGCCGTCATGAGAGCTTTCGAGCTGGATGACCAGCTTGGCGAAGCATATATATCGCGCGCTGCTTTGAAGGAATATGAGACGCCGAGGGATAACCAGGCCATTGAACAAGACTTCCTGCACGGCATCGACCTGAGTCCCAACTATGCGCGCGCCTACCATTGGTATGCAAACAGCCTCACTACACTTAAACGTAACAACGAGGCCCTGGAGTATGCGCTGAAGGCCGCCGAGCTGGACCCCTTGTCACCCATCATCATCGATAATGTTGCGGACGTGTATTTTTATCTGGGGCAGGTTGACAATTCGCTGCGTATTGCCGATCGCGTTATCGATCTGGACCCGGGTTTCTCGCCGGCATATCGCACCAAAGCAACAGTTCACAACTATCGCTATGGAAACTTCATCGAGGGTGCCCGGGATCTTCAAGATGCCTGGCAATCGGATCGGGCGCGCGATCTCAATGCCTTGAGTGTTTGCGAATTCTGGATTCACCTGGAGGAACCCGGTCACGCCGAGCCATGGTGCAAAAGCGTCAAGGAAATCTCCAATAATCCGGGCATCGGTTTTGGTGCTGATCTGGTCCATATGGTTGCGTCCGGGGACCTGAAAAACCTGAAAGCAATCGATGACACACAAATTGAGCAGATGACTTTTCCACCGGCTCGTTATTTGAATCTAAAATTTGTACGCGACCAGCTTATTTTGCGGCGCGATTACGCGGGCGCGCGTGCTTTGTATGACAAATACATGCCTGCATCATTCATGGGTGATGACCCTGTTGTGACCATTGACGAAGTGCCTGCCGCAATCGACTATGGGTTGCTGATGATCAACGCCGGTCGCTTTGACCGCGCCAAACTCTACCTGGACAAGGCTGCAGCACTCATCAAGGAAAACCACCCCTATGGCGGCTATGGGCTCGGTTTTGCCGAGGCAGAACTCCATGCAGTCCGGGGCAAAAATGAACTCGCGATCAGCAGCTTGCAAAGGCTAATCGATGACGACGTTCGCTGGCTATGGTGGTACCTGGACAGGAACCAGAACCTGGTTACGCTGCATGACGACAACCGCTTTGTGATCATGCTGAATATGCTGCGCGCGGATATTCAAAAGCAACGCCGACAGATCATAGAGGAAGGTTTACTACTGTCACCCGGGCCAGACATCCAGACGGCAAACTAGGAATCTGGCTGATCCAGCAACTCCCTGCGGCTCAGCCAACGATACGCGTACCACATGGCCAGCGCGGCAAACAGATGCTTTAACGCATGCCCCCCGACGATACCGTTCAATGCCGCGTAGATTCCCGGGTCAAAATGTTCGGCTGCCTTTGATAAAACAAACACGGCCATAATCAAAAAAAGATAACCCGGCCGGGTATACCGTGATGGCAACGCGATGAGCAACACCAGCATGGCGACCATCGGGAAAAACTGCATAAAACCATAAAATCGCAGGTCATCGGTGAGCTGCCAGACGATCACGCTGGCAATTCCAATCAGGATCAGCGGCCCAACCAGCATGAAAGCGGTTCGCGTATCCAGTCGATCAGCGATGATGGCGCAACTCAGCGGCAGCATGGTCAACAACACCGTGTAACGATCCCAGGCCAGCCGATCGGCATCGGGTAACAGATGAAAATAGCCCGATCCAAAACACAATAACGCCGTACCAAAAAACAAAACCACAAAAATGCTGTGCTCGGCGTTGTCGGCAACGCGATTGCCTGGCCAGGAATCGCGGTTTTTGTACGTCGCGAGCAACCCAATAATGCCAACCAGCAGGAACGGCAGGTTCGACAGTACGTTCCAGGCATTGGGTATGCCCAGCCAGCTACGGTTATCTGCGAAAGCGTAGTAATCCAATGGCTGAGGAATCGGATCGACAAAAAAGAGCACAGTGGCTGTCACCGCGGCAAAAACCAGCAGACCCAGGCCCACAATCCGTTTGTTTGATACGCTATCCATGTCAATGGGGGAGCATACGAAATCGGCAGACCGCCGTCCAACCGCCTCTACACATTATTAATGCGTGATCCTGCTGCATAAACGCCTCGATTCTGCTAGTTTGCAGGCTCGAATCGGAGATGAATAAAAAGACATGTTAGGGGGCCTTTTTACCGAGCTAAAACGGCGCAACGTCATACGCGTAGCGGCTGTATATCTTATTGCGTCCTGGCTGCTGATACAGGTGGCCGATGTCATGTTCCCGTTGCTCCAGCTCCCGGACTGGTCCACCCGGTTGATGGCTGGAATCCTCATGCTGGGCTTCCCGCTGGCGGTGATTCTTGCCTGGGTATTTGAAATCACGCCTGAAGGTGTAAAAAAGGAGACTGAAATCGATCGCGGCCAATCGACTACCCAAAACACCGGTCGACGCATTGATTTTGTCATTATTGGCCTGCTGGCAGTAGGCCTGGTCTATGTCGGGTATGTGCGCCAGCCCATGTCGCCAATCAATAGCGAAACGGACGGGGCATCAGCAGCGATAACGGACAAGTCGATTGCGGTCCTGCCGTTTGAGAATATGAGTGGTGATGCAGAAAATGAATACTTCTCCGATGGTCTGTCAGAGGAGCTGCTGAACCTGCTGGCCAAGATCGATGAACTCAAGGTTGCCGCACGTACTTCATCGTTTTCATTCAAGGGCAAGGATTACAAAATTCCTGAAGTCGCCCGGGAACTGGGTGTAGCCACCGTCCTCGAGGGAAGCGTACGCAAGTCCGGGAATCGCGTTCGAGTAACCGCACAGCTGATTGATGCTGCCAGCGGATTCCATCTCTGGTCAGATACTTTTGATCGCGAGCTGAATGATATATTTGCAATCCAGGACGAGATTGCGACCAAAGTTGTCGCCGCGCTGGAAGTTGAGCTTCTGGATCGCGAAGCACCATCCGCACACAAAACAATGGTGGCGAATATCGAGGCCTATGACTATCACCTCAAAGGCTGGCACGAACTCAACCAGACAAGTACGGGTTTTGTCGATCGTGCCATGCAATATTTTGAAAAAGCCATAGAGCTGGACCCCGATTATGCACCGGCCTATGCCGGCCTCGCCCGTACCTATTTGTTTGCAGATAACTTTCGCAACCTGACACGTTATGAGTCCATGACAAAAGCTGCACCGCTGCTGGAACGCGCGCTTGAGCTGGATCCGGACCTGGCTGATGCTTATATCGTGCGCGCTGTCATATCGCAAAGAACGGGATCGGCAAACAAAGCACTGACTGACCTTGACAAGGCGCTACGGCTCAACCCAGGTGAGGCCCGGGCCTATTCACAAAGAGCAACCGTGCTGGGCAGTATGGGCGATGAGCAAGGAGCGATCGAGGCTCAACGCCATGTCACTGACATGGATCCTCTGGATATCAACGCCAGGGCGCAACTTGCCGGATATATCGGAGCCGCTGGTGATTTTGAAGCCGCGGAACAAATATTTTTGGATTTGCGCGAGGAATACGCAAATTATGGTTTGTACTATGATGCCGCGGCCAGTTTTTATGAAAACTATTATCGCAACGCTACTGCCGCAGATCATTATGCGACGTTGTATGGTCTGCGTCGGGACGACCCCTGGGGACCTGCGCACACAGCGCGTCTTTTGTACCAGGTTGGGGAGATTGAGCTTGGCGATCTGTGGATTGATCGCGCGCGCGCGATTGCGGCGAACAGTCGATACATCGGCGTGGCCGAGAGTGCTCTCAATTACGCGACCCTGAATTATGCACAGGAAGAAAAAATGGCGCGGGATGGCGTCGATCTTGAACCAAATATCCCGTTTGCGTATTCGCGGCTCGCCTATGTGCAAATGCACCAGGGCAAGAACAATGTAGCCCGGGAGAATTTTGAAAAAGCGTACGAGATGACCGGTTACGAAGATTCGGGGCAGATTCCCTGGACATTGGTCGGCAGTCTTGGTGGATTGTTATACCTGTACAGAACCGATGGCGACACCGAGGCATTTGATTCCTTTGTACAGCGTGCCGAGCCCACGGTGAAAGAGGTGCTGGCTGGTGGGACCTCGTCAGACAGCTATCTGGGTGCAGCATTTTATTACGGTGCCAAGGGTGATCGCATCTCTGCCATATACAATCTGCAAAAAGCCGTGGATACAGGACTCAGCCAACCCTTGTTCCTGGAGATCGGCGTGGAATTCCGGGATATCCGGGACATGCCCGAGTTTCAGGCGTTATTGAAAACGGTCAAGGATCGCCAGGCCGAGGAGCGCCAGGCTATGCTGGCCAACAACGTGATCAACATTTCTGGTAGCTGACAGTGAGTATTTTCCAGGAACTAAAGCGCCGCAACGTTTTTCGAGTCACAACCGTTTATGCGATCGCAAGCTGGTTGTTGTTGCAGGTTGCCGATGTGCTGTTCCCGATACTGACCTTGCCCGGCTGGGCAATACGGCTGCTGGCTGCATTTTTGATACTTGGGTTGCCCGTCGCCATCATATTTGCCTGGGCCTTTGAGATGACGCCCGATGGTCTCAAGCGCGAGCGCGATGTCGATCGCAGCGGGTCGGTTACCCCGGTGACCGGTCGCAAAATCGACCGGGTCATTATCGGTTTGCTGGTTTTTGCGGTTGGGTATCTTTTTTTCAAACCGATGCTTGATTCAGCGACAAGGACCGATACGCCGGCCACCAGCGTCACAAGTGTTACGCCTCAATCATCGGATGCTGCCGCAAATGGCGATGGGCCTACATCGGTTGCGGTTTTGCCGTTCGTCAACATGAGCCCGGACCCCGACAACGAGTACTTCAGCGATGGCATCTCGGAAGAAATACTCAATGTGCTGGTAAAAATCGAAGGTCTGCGGGTACCATCGCGAACCTCTTCGTTCGCGTTCAAAGGCCAGAATACCGATATAGCGGAAATCGCAAAAAAACTCGATGTCGATCATGTGCTGGAAGGCAGCGTCAGGAAATCTGGCAATACCGTGCGCGTAACCGCGCAGCTGATCGATGTGGCCACAGACGCGCATCTTTGGTCGGATACATACGATCGTGAACTGGCCGACATATTCGCGATCCAGGATGAAATATCCCAGGCGATTGTTGAAGCGCTCAAAGTGACGCTTGCTATCGGTAGTGTCGATTCATCGGGGAACATCGGTACCAGCAATGTCGATGCGTATAACAGTTATTTACGGGGCAGGCATTTCTGGAACAAGCGCACCGCGCCCAATTTTCTCCTGGCCATAGAAGCGTACGAAGAAGCCATAGCAGCTGATCCCATGTTTGCGCGTCCATATTCGGCGTTGGCGGAAACCTATGCGCTGATGCCCGAGTACGGTGGTCTTGGCGTGGATGAAGCCTGGCCCAAACTTGAACACGCGGCCACCCGCGCGCTTGAGCTGGATCCGCGTTCTGCCGAAACGTATACCGCATTGGCCTACGCCAAGGATCGGTTTCACTATCGCTGGGATGAATCACCGACGGATTATCTCAAAGCTATCGAGCTAAACCCCGACTACGCGACGGCCAGGCAATGGTATGGGGAGCACCTGGCGCAGACACGGTCATTTGAAGCCGCTCTGGAGCAGAACCTCAAGGCAAAGGAACTCGACCCGGTTGCACCAATTGTTACTCTTGCTTACGCGATTGTGCTGGAAGCGAATGGCCGACATGCAGAGGCGCAAAAAGAATATGGTGAAATCCTGGAACTGACTCCCAATTTTTGGGTGGCTGTAAACGCCATGGCCTGGGGAAACATGCGTATGGGCGATTTTGACAAGGCCCGAAAGAATTTTCAGCTATTGGCCGAGATTACGGGTACCGATATGACAGCCGCCATTTTGACCATTGAGGCACTCTCTGACTCAAGCAAAACCGCGACAGCAATCGAGGCCATACATTCATCCAAAAGTTTGGTAATGGATGAGATCGGAAAGGCCGGCTTGCTTGCATATTTGCATGAGGACGATCTCGTATTCGAAATGCTGGAAGAGGGGTTTAAAAATCGAAATACCTATGTCTCCTACATCAATGTTCAACCGGAATTCCAGCGGCTGCGGCCGGATCCGAGATTCCAGGACCTCCTTCGCCGGATGAACATGGACAAATACCAGGCAGGCACTGAGTTCGAAATGCGCGAAGGGCCTTGATCTGCTAGGCTTTCGCTATGGGGGATCGTGGCCCTACGGTTGGGCTCTACGACTATGGCAGGCGACTTATATCAAGAACTAAAGCGCCGCAACATTTTTAAAGCGGCTATCGTCTATGTCATCGCCAGTTGGCTGGTGATGCAGTTCGTTCAGGCTATTTTTCCTGCGCTACATCTCCCGGCAACATGGACCGATATTGTCTTTGCGCTCCTTTTTCTCGGCTTCCCGTTCCTGATCCTGTTTGTATGGATGTATGAGATCACGCCGAAGGGTCTGAGGCGGCAGGAAGACGTGATCCCGGGTAAATCCATTGCCCAAAAAACCGGTCGCAAAATCGATATTTTGATCGTGGTGCTGCTGGTGTTTGCATTGCTCGTGACCGCAGCGCAGTTCAGCACGCGTTTTTCCATGCAGGAACTCGAGGAAATGCCCTCCGCATCGATCGATGACGCTATCTCTGTGGATGATGAAAGTCTGTCTGATCTGCCGCGGACCTCGCTTGGCAGCGAAAAATCCGTCGCGGTGCTGCCATTCAAAAACATGAGCCCGGACCCGGAGAACGAGTACTTCAGCGATGGTATATCCGAAGAGTTGTTGAACCGGCTGGTCCAGGTTGATGGTCTGCGCGTTCCATCGCGCACCTCGTCCTTTGCGTTCAAGGGCAAGGATGTGGATTTACAAACGATTGGCGAAAAACTGAATGTCGATCACGTGCTGGAAGGCAGTGTCCGGAAATCCGGGGACCGTGTACGCATCACCGCACAACTCATCGATATCGATACCGATGCCAATTTGTGGACCGAGTCCTATGATCGCGCGCTGACCGATATATTTGAAATCCAGGAAGAGATATCGCGACAAATCGTCGAGTCACTCAAAGTCGCACTCAACACCGGCAACGATGTACTCGAGATTACCGATGATGTGCCCACGCAAAACATCGAGGCTTATCAGCTTTATCTGCAGGGTCGCCAGCTGTGGCAAAGACGGGGGGCCGACAATCTGCGCAAATCCATTGGCTTGTTTGAGCAAGCTATTGCGTTGGATCCCGGATTTGCCGAGGGCTATATGGGTCTGGCATCGACTTATAACGTGATGGCATCGTGGACGGGAAAACCGCAAGCAACCTTTAACCCACTGGCCCGCGATAATGTACAAAAAGCGCTGGCTATCGATAACAGCCTGGACGAAGCCTATGCCGTTCTTGCCGGCGTAGCGCAGGGAGACGGTCAGTGGGTCCAGGCAGAGCGGAATTTCAAACACGCCTTGTCACTGAATCAAAAGAATCCCTATTCGCATATTTGGTTTTCCGAAATGCTGATGCGCGCCGGTCGTGCCCGCGAGGCTTTGTCCCTGGCCAGGACCGCATACTCGCTGGATCCGTTGAGCATACCGGTCAACGATATTCTTGCGACAGCCTATCTCTACAACGGCATGCATGACGAGGCAATTCATCACAGCAACATATCCAGGGAAATGGGTGGGCCAACCGTTCCCAGCGACTGGATCGTTGCCTATTTTCGCGGCGACTTTGATCATGCGGCATTTGCGCATGAGCAGTTCCTGAGTGGATTTAACCTGGAACCGCTGCCTGGGCGCGAGGTATTTGCGGCAATAAAAGACCCGTCAAAACGTGATATTGCGATGCGCGCAATGGCGGAAGCCAGCAAACGCGACGGAACAGACCGCCACCAGTTGTTTACGCTTTACTACATACTCGGTGAACCGGATCTGGGGTTTGATCTGATTTCGGATATCAAATCCGCAACGTTTCCACCGATGTTCTGGTGGCAGCCACAAAACACCGAGTTGCGCCAGACCGAGGGGTTCAGGAACCTGTATCGAGAGGCTGGTTTGGTAGAATTCTGGCAAAAAAGCGAGTGGGCCGATTTGTGCCGCCCGGTCGGCGACGATTTCGAATGCTCATAAGCGGAGAATTGCAACAGGATGTGGAAAGACTTTTATAGCGAATTAAAACGACGAAACGTTGTACGCGTTTCGTTTGTATACATCATCACTGCATGGCTATTGATGCAGGTGGTGGATGTCATGTTCCCCGCATTCCATATGCCAATGTGGACAGTTACTTTTGTCGC
>CBDUSC010000053.1:0-8775 GCA_965369735.1 uncultured bacterium | reverse complement strand
ATATACGTGTTGTCGGTGATACCGAGCCGTTCGACCTCATCGAGAATCCGGCCGTCCGCGTGATACAGCGGCGGGTCAAGCAGTGCGGGCAAATATACGTTCAGCATTTCTGATGGTGGCTGCACATGACTGCCAATACGGGCCCTGCGCGAATGGCAGGGTGCGCAAACTGTCATTTCGACGTCGCTCATGCGCGGCTCGCTGCGCACCGGAAAACCAGACTCATCGTCGGTCAACCAGCTGACATTGCGCCGCTCATGAAACTGTACGGCCAGTCCTTTTTCGGGCGATTCATCGGGGTCGTCTGCCCAGCGCAGGTGTCTCTTACCAGGCCCGTGGCAGGCTTCGCATGACACATCGATATCGGTCCAGCGGGTATCAAAGGTATCTGAGGCAAGATCGTATTTTTTGACCAGTGCTGTCGAGTGGCATTCGGCACACATGCTGTCCCAGTTCTGTGACATATGAGTCCAGTACAGCACGTCATTGGGGGGTATCAGCTCATCGCCATAGACGTGAAACCAGCGCTGACCACCTTTTCCCATTGCCCGGGAATCCCACGCGATACCAAACGCCTGTATTTTTCCGTCCGGCATTTCGAGCAAGTATTGCTGCAACGGATAAACACCAAAGGTATAACGGACCGGAAAATCCAGGCGACTCCCGTTTTCATCCAGGGTGTTTACAAAATACTCACCATCCTTTTGAAAAAACCTCGTCTCGATGTCGCTATGGGAAAATTCTGTATTGTCGAAATCACCCAGAACAGTTGATTCATCGGCTGCCTGCATGGCCAGATCATGATGCGATCCTTGCCAGGCACGGGATTCGGCTTCATGACAAGCCCCACAGGTATCGCCACCAACATAGTTCTCGTGTTCGGCAAGCGGTATATCGGTTTCCTGATTATCGGTTTCTGGCCCCGGTTTCGTCGCTACCGTTTGCTCTCGTTCGCAGCCCATCAGACTGCTCAAAAAAGCAATGGCAAAAAAAACGACAAAAAGCTGCGATCTGGACATTCCCGCGTCAGACATTGAGCAACAGGAATTCGCGCTCCCAGGCACTGATGACCTGGAAAAAGGTTTCGTGCTCTTGTTCCTTCACCGCGCAGAACACCTCGATGAATTTCTCACCGAGAATCTCCTGTATCTCCTTGCATTCCTTTAGACAGTCGAGCGCGCTGAACAGATCCCTGGGCATTTCGTGTTCCATGTCATAGGCGCTGGTATCCACTGCTTCGGAGGGCGACAAACCCTCGAGTATGCCAAGGTAGCCACAGGCAAGGGACGTTGCAATTGCGATATATGGATTGACGTCGGCACCGGGTACCCGGTTCTCCACACGGCGCGCCTCGGGTTCGCTGCGCGGCACACGAAAGCCAACGGTCCGGTTCTCATATCCCCATTGCACGTTTATCGGCGCAGACAAATATCGCGCAAATCTCCGGTAGGAATTCACATAGGGTGCAAGCAACAATATGGATGCCGGTATGTACTTTTGCAGACCGGCAATAAATGAAAAAAACACATCAGTCGGTTGTTCATTTTCGTCGCTGAATATATTTCTGCCTGTTTCAATATCAATCACACTTTGATGCAGATGCAGCGCACTCCCCGGTTCAGTTGCCATGGGTTTGGCCATGAAGGTCGCGTACATATTGTGGCGAAACGCAGTTTCCCGAACAGTGCGTTTGAACAAAAATACCTGGTCCGCGAGATCCAGCGCATCACCATGCATGAAATTGATTTCGACCTGCCCGGCACCGCCTTCGTGTATCAGGGAATCAACCTCTATCTTTTGCGCTTCGCAGAACTCATAGATTTCCTCAAAATATGCTTCGAACTCGTTGACAGCATCAATGCTGAACGCTTGCCGTACAGTTTCCTGCCGACCGGAGCGACCGACAGGTGGCTCCAGGGGATAGTCCGGATCCAGGTTTGGCTTGACCAGGTAAAACTCCACCTCCGGGGCCACAATGGGTTGCCAGCCCTTTTGCTTGTACAGATCAAGCACCCGGCGCAAAACGTAGCGCGGAGATATGGTTACCGGTGATCCATCGGAATAAAAACAATCCTGGATCACAGATGCTGTCGGGTCTGTCGCCCACGGCACCATGCGGATCGTATTTGGGTCCGGCCTGAGATCCATGTCCGGATCGGTCGCCGGGATTACAGGTTTCTCGACATATTCACCGGTGACGCATTGAATAAACACGGACTCTGGAAGCCGCATACCCTCTTGACGAAATTTTTTCGCCGGTACGAATTTACCCCTGGCGATACCGGCCATGTCGGGCACAACACCTTCGACTTCATCGATATTGTTTTCTTCAAACCATTTTTTCATTGAAGACTTCATATGAAAGGTATTCTAGTCCATTACGGGCATGTTCAGGTTGGCGCCATCAGATTCATCATCCGGCCATCTCGATGTGACGGTTTTCAATTTGGTATAAAACCGCACACCATCCATGCCATGCATGTTGGAATCACCAAATACCGAGCGCTTCCAGCCACCAAAGCTGAAATACGCGGCGGGCACCGGAATCGGTACGTTGATCCCTACCATCCCCACTTGTACCTGCGATGCAAACTCGCGCGCAGCCTTGCCGCTGCGTGTAAAAACTGCTGTTCCATTGCCATATTCGTGAGTGTTCACCAGATCGATGGCGGTACCAGGATCTTCCACGCGCAGCATGGTGAGCACCGGGCCAAAGATCTCCTCTTTATATATGCGCATGCTGGCATTTGCATGATCAAAAAATGTCGGTCCCAGGAAAAACCCGTTTTCGCTGCCATCGACGGTAATATTCCTGCCATCCACTACCAGCTCAGCACCCTCTGCGATTCCGGCATCGATAAAGCTTTTGACTTTGTCGCGATGTTCGCGGGTGATCAGCGGACCCATTTCGGCATCGGGGTCCCGCCCCGCTGAAACTCTCAATGCGGCAATCTTTGGCAACAAAGCCTGGCGCAGCCTGTCCCCCGCATCACCCACCGCTATTGCCACCGAAATCGCCATGCACCGCTCACCGGCCGATCCATAGGCTGCACCCATCAGCGCATCCGCGGTCTGTTCGATATCCGCATCCGGCAAAACAACCATATGATTCTTGGCGCCACCAAGAGACTGGACGCGTTTACCTGTTTGTGCCGCATGTGTGTATATGTATTGGGCAACCGGTGTTGAGCCTACAAAACTGATCGCCGCGATACGCTCATCCTGCAGCATTGCATCTACCGCCCGTTTGTCACCATTCAGAACATTAAAAACGCCATCTGGCAAGCCGGCTTGTTTTAACAACTCCGCAAGACGCATGGAGCATGATGGATCTTTTTCGGATGGTTTGAGAATAAATGTATTACCGCATGCAATCGCAACGGGAAACATCCACATTGGAACCATCGCGGGAAAATTAAATGGCGTGATGCCCGCGCAGAGGCCCAGTGGCTGGCGCATGGAAAAACTATCGACACCCGTTCCCACCTGCTCGCTGTACTCACCTTTCAGCAGATGCGGAATGCCGCAGGCAAACTCGACGACTTCGAGACCGCGTTGCAACGATCCCCTGGCATCGCTTATGACTTTGCCGTGCTCGTGAGTGATCAGATCCGCCAGTTCATCCATATGGGCTTCGATCAACGCTTTAAAACGAAACATCACCCGCGCACGCTTGGGCGCCGGTGTATTGGCCCATGTCGGAAATACCGCTATAGCTGCATCAATTGCAGCATCTGCATCTTCTGATGACGCAAGTGCTACTTTTGCTGTTACATCGCCGGTAGCCGGATCATACACATTGCCCCAGGCACAAGGGTTACCCACAACGCGCCTGCCATTGATCCATTGAACAATCGCTTTTTCATCCGCGACCGCGTGTACGGTGTCTGCCATGAATGACCCCAGGTAGGCTACAACTAGTCGAGTTCGTCAAGCACGTTCCGGATGATGTCTGTAATAGCGTGAATCTCCTGCTCGCTGATGATCAGCGGTGGCGACAGCGCAATCGTTTCACCCGTCGTGCGTATCAGAAGGCCTTTTTCGTAGCACTTTTTCAATGCATCCATTGCACGGGCGGTTGGTTGCCCGACTCGCGGTTCCAGCTCGATGGCGCCCACAAGACCAAAATTGCGAATATCGATGACATGTGGCGCGTCGCGCAATGCATGCAATGCTGCCTCGAATTCAGGTGCAAGCTCAGCGGCGCGGTCAAACAGACCCTCGCTTTTATAAACATCAAGTGCAGCGAGACCAGCCGCCGCGGCAAGCGGGTGACCCGAATAGGTGTAACCGTGGAAAAACTCGATCATGTTCTCCGGGCCGGTCATAAATGTTTCATAGATATCCGTACTCACCAGCGCACCACCCATGGGTACAGCACCGCTGGTCATACCTTTCGCTATGGTCATGATGTCAGGCGTAATCGCAAACCTGTCCGAGGCAAACGATGCGCCGGTACGGCCAAAACCGGTGATTACCTCATCGAATATCAACAAAATCCCGTGCCGGGTGCAAATATCGCGCAGACGTTTCAGATAGCCCTTTGGCGGTAACAGCACACCAGCAGACCCGGCGATCGGCTCAACTATGACCGCTGCAATGGTTGATGCATCGTGCAGCGCGATGATGTTCTCCAGATCATCTGCCAGATGCGCGCCCCATTCCGGTAAACCGCGGCTGAATGCATTGTGTTCGAGATTATGGGTATGCGGTAAATGATCGACACCTGATAACAAGTTGCCAAACATTTTTCGATTCGGGGATATACCGCCCACCGATATTCCACCAAAACCCACACCGTGATAGCCTTTTTCGCGTCCGATCAAGCGTGTACGCTGACCTTCGCCCCGAATACGGTGATAGGCCAACGCAATCTTGAGCGCTGTATCAACAGCTTCCGATCCGGAATTGACAAAAAACGCATAGTCCAGACCCTTTGGCGCCATATCGGTTAGCCGGTCTGCAAACTCGAATACTTTTGGATGCCCAAGCTGAAACGCACAGGCATAGTCCAGGGTCGCGGCCTGTTCTTGTATCGCGGCAACAATTTTTGGATGCGCATGTCCGGCGTTGCAACACCACAACCCGGCGACACCGTCGATCAGCTGGCGGCCATCGTCGGTAGTGCAATACATGCCCTCGGCATGGACCACCATGCGCGGGTTCTTTTTGAACATCCGGTTGCCAGTGAACGGCATCCAGTAGGATTCCAGATTCGGCATACCCGGTTGTGTTTTCTCTGCAGGTTGCACCATCGTTTTCGCCTCGCAAACAGCTCACGCTATCCCAGCACAGTAACAAGCAGGCCAAAATTTAACAATATTTGAATCCTGATTGTTACGCCATTGTTTTTATTGACATTCATCTGCATTTTATTAATTATATTTAACAATTTAACAGCATGGAGTGCCATAACGTGGAAAATGTCGGTCTGCGGTTGAGGCGCCTTCGAGAGCGAGATGGCTTGTCGCAACGAGCCCTGGCCCAGAAATCCGGTGTCAGCAATGCGGCAATATCCCTGATCGAGAACAACCGCAGCAACCCGTCGCTGGGGCTGTTGAAAAAAATCCTGGATACCTTTTCGGTTTCCATCAGTGATTTCCTTGCAGACAACGTCGAATCTCCGGGGAAAGTATTCTTCCGCAGCGATGAACTGACCGAAATCGGGCGTGGATCGATATCGTACCGGGAAGTAGGCTTCGGTCTGGGGCAAAAAACACTGCAGATTCTTTATGAACAATACCAACCCGGCGCCGATACAGGACATACGCTGCTGGAGCACAACGCGGAAGAAGGTGGCGTCATACTATCGGGGCACCTTGAGGTCACCGTGGCCGATGAAACGCGCAACCTGGGTCCGGGCGATGCCTATTTATTCGACAGCCGTTTGCCCCATCGCTTTCGCAATACCGGTGACGAAGCCTGTGTTGTCGTGAGCGCCTGTACACCACCGAGTTTCTGAGCGGCGATCGGCCCGTACACTGAAGCATCATGAATCAACTACCCGATCACTGGCCCACGCTGTTTCAAACGGGGCGATCCATAGAGTCGAGTGGCGACCCCGCCACGGCTGCGGTGTACCAATTCTGGGTAATGAAACGCACGTATCGTGACTGACTCCACCCGACATCGCGTGTTCCAGGCCTTCAAGTACGGCATATACGGTCTCCTTGTGATCAACCTGGCCGTTTTTTTCCGTACCGAACTCGCCGCCAGCGAGTTTACATTTGCAAACGGGTTGTCGTGGTCTCAGTGGTTTGAAGCTTACTCCGCGACCATCGACACTGCCGCCTGGATCGTATTGCTATTCATGTTCGAACTGGAAACCGCTGTGGTCGAGGACAAGGCCATGGAGGGTGCGCTGGGCTGGGTACTTCCTGGCATACGCGGGTTGTGCTATTTGTTCATCCTGTTCGCGTTTTATGGCTATTCCGCCAAAACAGCCACGCTTTATGACCACCGCCCCTTGCCCGGTTCGGACCCCTGCCAATACGTAGACGGGGTCACCTCCTATATCGTGGATCTGGATGAATATCTGGTCCTCGACGAGAGCAACTGCCGGTCTCTGGTCCCCGATCGCGATGGCACCCCTCTGCATGTGCTCAACGGGCCGCGGATCATCGCCGATACCGCTGCGCTCACGGCTGCTATCTGGCTGGCATGGACCGATGTGGTCAATGCCGGTGCGTGGATTCTTGTCGTGCTGGTGCTGGAAATAGATGTCTGGCTGCAACTGCACGGCATCATGTTCAAGCCGGTGCTGGTGGCCAGCCGGGTGGTGAAGGCTATTTTGTATCTGGTCCTGCTCGCCGCGGCAATATACTGGGGTACGGATGGTGATTTTGTCGATTTCTGGGATGCGTTCCTGTGGCTGGTGTCGTTTTTCTTTATTGAAATGAATATGGTGAACTGGCGCCACGAGACCGGGGATTCGGCCCTGATGCCCGGTGCCGTGCAGCACTGATTTTTTTGGTATTTTTTCTGGCAGACTCCTGATCCGTCAACCATACTGTCATGGAACGTTCATGCCGGACCCGGCGACAAGCCCCTGAGACAAGGATTTTGTCAAAAAGGATAGGGGCAAAGGGAGTGCCCGATTCCGGTTCGATTAATCAGCTGAGGAGTTGAACAATGAGAAAAATTATAGGAGCAGTACTGACCGCCGGGCTGCTGAGCCTGGGTCTGAGTCAGTCAGTCCTTGCCCAGACAACCTGCGATGAACTGATTTGGTCTTCGGAGGTTACAAGCCGGTATCCGAACGTGGCAGACGCCTGCCAGGAAGTCATAGTCCGCGATGGGTCCCAATATGCGCGCCTGATCGCTGAAGTCAATCGTGTGCGAAACAATGGCGATCTTCGTCTGCGTTTCAAGCATCGTGATGGCTCCTGGAGCGATATCGTAACCGTGAGCCCGGAATATGATTTCCCGGTCTTTATCGACGGCAATAAGGTGCTTGCGCGTGATCTGGTTCGTGGCCAGGAAATTCGTATTTATATGCCATCCGATCGCTGGGCCATCGCCCAGGTTGAAGAAGTCGAAATCGTGGTTATTGCGGTCATTCAGGACGAGCCGGAGCCGGAAGCTATTCCGGATACGGCCAGCCCGTTGCCGCTGATTGCTCTGCTGGGCTTCTTGTTCGCCGGTATTGGCGGTGCGATGACCAGGCGTCGCAAGAGCTGATTTGGCTCTCTGTAGATGCGTCATTTGTGACGCGGATACAGCAATAATAAAAAGAAATGGAAGGGCTCCCTCGGGGGCCCTTTTTTATTGCTCTGGTCTATTGCTCTGGTCTACTGATCCAGCACATTGAGCTGCCACAGGTCTTTTCTTTCAAAATGCAAAAATGGCTCCATGGCCAGACGGCCGGTCTTGCCAATGCTGCGCTCCAGGAACTGCAATTCCAGAAACTTTTCACGGGTACGCTCGCCAACCGGCATTTCAAATCCGTTTTCTCGCATCAGCAGCACGCCTTTGGCCCGCAGCGCAAGCTCGGTGTAGATACGCAGATAACACAGCATATCCACCACGACCACGCCTTTGAACTTGCTCTTTAGCTCGTTCAGATAACGACCGGCCTTGGACTCGGAAAACTCTCCGGAGTTGATCAGCCCCACCAGCTCGGTATCCGCATCAAAATCCATTTGCAGCCAGCCTTCAACCGATTTTGCGCTGCGCTGGTAAATGATACGCATCACCGTGGGCACCACCAGGATGATGATCAGCGTTTGCAGTATTGGCGCCACAAAGAAGTGATTGAACGCAGAGTGCAAGACCACCGCGACGACCAACCCCGGCAAAAAATGAACAGGGTTCAATCTTATGCTTCGATCGGTGATGGGCTGAGAAATAATCGCCAGCAGCGCGGTACACCCACCGTGCATGACGGCAGTGCCGAATCCGCGAACAATCCACACGCCAATATGCGCATCAGGGCGCGTCTGCAAGTAAAAAAGATTTTCAATCACCGAAAACCCAGAGCCGACCGCAAATCCGAAAATCGCCGCATCGACCAGGAAGCCCACGCGGTTGAATCGAATCAGCAACAGGATGACCAGTCCCTTGAGCATCTCCTCGGACACAGGACTGACATAGCGTGTAAAAAACCCAAAGTCTGTCTGTAGCTGCCAATACAAAAACTGGTTAACCAACAGACTGAGACCTGCCACCAGGCCACCCACGACGATTATCCAGATCACCGTACGCAGCGTAACCAGCTTGTAGCTGTCGAGATACAACAGTACACCGAGAAAACAGAGCACCGGCAGCAAGCCCACC
>CBDUSC010000052.1:0-9074 GCA_965369735.1 uncultured bacterium | reverse complement strand
GACGCTTGCAGTGCATTAAGGTACTCGGCGGTTCAAAACGCCGGTACGCTGGTGTGGGAGACGTGATAAAGGTCAGCGTCAAGGACGCAATCCCGCGGGGCAAGGTCAAAAAAGGCGAGATCTATAACGCTGTAGTAGTACGTACGCGAAAAGGCGTGCGCCGCCCGGATGGATCGTTGATCCGTTTTGATGGCAATGCCGCTGTGTTGTTGAACCCGCGCATGGAACCCATCGGAACCCGTATTTTCGGGCCAGTGACGCGCGAACTGCGCACCAGCCGGTTTATGAAGATAATTTCCCTGGCACCGGAAGTCCTTTAGCCCTATCGAGGGACAGGCGTCAGAAAAGAGCAGAGATATGAACAAGATCAGAAAAGGCGACGAAGTCATCGTTATCACTGGAAAGGACACGGGTCGCCGGGGTGCGGTCATTCGTGTCTATGATGACGACCGTGTATTGGTTGAAAACGTAAACATGGTCAAGAAGCATCAAAAGCCGAACCCGAACGCGGGTGTCCAGGGCGGGATTATCGAGAAGGAAATGCCGCTCGATACCAGCAATGTGATGCTTTATAACCCGGTGACCAAAAAAGGTGACCGCATAGGATTCAGGTTCCTGAAAGATGGAACAAAGGTTCGTTTTTTTAAGAGCAACAACGAAGTTGTTGACGTCTGAGGCGGGTAAGAGATGTCCAGGTTACAGGAATATTATCGCGACACCGTAGTGCCGGAGCTGATGCAGGAACTCAGTCTGAGCAATGTGATGCAGGTGCCGCGTATCAGCAAAATTACGCTCAATATGGGTCTGGGCGAAGCCATTCAGGACAAGAAAGTCATTGAAGCGGCGGTGAAGGACCTTGAGTTGATTTCCGGCCAGAAGCCGGTTGTGACGATTGCCCGCAAGTCGGTCGCTTCGTTCAAATTACGCGATGGTATGCCGATTGGAGCCAAAGTCACACTGCGCGCCGAGCGTATGTACGAGTTTCTCGATCGCCTGATCAATATTGCGGCACCGCGTGTGCGTGACTTTCGTGGTTTGAGCCCGAAGTCATTTGATGGTCGTGGCAATTACAGTGTCGGTGTCCGGGAGCAGATTATTTTCCCGGAAATCGACTACGACAAGATCGACGCTATTCGCGGTATGGATATCACGATTACCACGACAGCGAAAAATGACGAGGAGGGCAAAGCCCTTCTCAAAGCGTTTAATTTCCCGTTGAAAAAATCGTAACAGGTATTAGTTAAGGATTCAGGCGATATGGCCAAAAAATCAATGATCGAGCGCGAAGTCAAGCGTAGAAAAATCGTAGCGCGATTTGCAAAAAAACGTGCAGAGCTAAAAGCGATCATTCGCGATTCGAAAGCAAGCGATGACGAGCGAGTCGAGGCGATGCATAAGCTTCAAAAGCTGCCGCGCAATGCCAGCCCTTGCCGGTTGCGCAATCGCTGTAGCATCACCGGCCGTCCGCATGGTTACTACCGCAAGTTTGGCCTGGGTCGCAACAAGCTACGGGAAGCCACTATGCGTGGCGATATCCCTGGTCTTTCAAAGGCCAGTTGGTAAGCAAGGATTAACGAGTAAACACTATGAGCATGACAGATCCTATTTCCGATATGTTGACGCGGATTCGCAATGGCCAGACAGCGGCCAAGGCGTTCGTGAACATGCCGTCGTCCACGGTAAAGGAATCTATTGCCCAGGTTCTGAAGAACGAGGGTTATATCGAAGGGTTTTCGACCGAAGAAAATGGCAAAAAAATGACACTGCAGGTGCAACTCAAATATTACGAAGGCAAACCTGTGATCGAAGAGATCAAGCGCATCAGCCGTCCAGGTCTGCGGATCTATCGTGGTAAGGATGAGTTGCCTCAGGTGCTCGGCGGCCTGGGTGTTGCCATTGTGTCGACATCTCAGGGTGTGATGAGCGATCGTGAAGCGCGCTCGAAGGGCCAGGGCGGCGAAGTGCTCTGTGTCGTGCAATAAGTAGTGCAATAGGTAATTAAGATGTCGAGAGTTGCAAAACGACCAGTTGTGTTGCCGCAGGGCGTAGAGTTCAGCGCCAGCGATGACATGATTATGATCAAGGGCCCGAAAGGCAGTCTCTCACAGGCTGTGCATGCCAGTATCGGATTCAGCCAGTCGGATGACGGGGTCAAGGTCGATGCGCGTGACGATCAGAGCAGTTCGATCGCGATCGCGGGAACCTTTCGTTCATTGATTGCGAACATGGTGACCGGCGTCACGGACGGCTATGAGCGCAAGCTCAAACTGGTGGGTGTGGGTTATCGCGCGCAGGCGCAGGGCAACCAGTTGAACCTGACGCTGGGTTTTTCGCATCCGGTTAATTACACGGTGCCAGAAGGTATCACCATCGAAACCCCGAGCCAGACTGAAATCGTGGTAACGGGTATAGACAAACAAAAAGTCGGCCAGGTGGCCGCTGAGATTCGTGCTTACCGTCCGCCGGAGCCCTACAAGGGCAAGGGTGTACGTTATTCGGATGAGCGCGTGAGCCTTAAAGAAGCCAAGAAGAAGTAGGTTGGGTCATGGATAAACAGAAAACGCGTATTCGCCGGGCGCGCAAAGCCCGCGCAAAAATTCGTGAGCTTGGCGCGCATCGCCTGAGCGTGCATCGTACGCCCAGGCACATATACGCCCAGGTTATTGGACCGGATGGCGGCAGTGTTGTTGCAATAGCGTCGACGCTGCAAAAGGCTGTGAAAACGGGTCTGAAAAATACCGGCAACATCGAGGCGGCCGCGGCGGTTGGCAAAGCAATTGCCGAAAGGGCCAAAAAGGCCGGTATCGATCGCGTTGCCTTTGATCGTTCGGGTTTCAGATACCACGGCCGCATCAAGGCGTTGGCAGATGCCGCGCGTGAAAACGGTCTCAAGATTTAAGAACCAGATTATTGGACAGAGTGAATTATGGCCAGATTTGAAAAAGCATCCGCAGGTGACGACTTACTCGAGAAGTTGGTTACCGTTAATCGCGTCGCCAAGGTAGTCAAGGGCGGACGTCAGTTCGGCTTTACGGCACTCACAGTGGTGGGCGATGGCTCCGGGCGTGTTGGTTTTGGTTACGGTAAAGCCCGCGAGGTGCCGATCGCGATTCAAAAAGCCATGCAGGCTGCGCGCAAGAACATGCAGCGTGTGAATTTGAAGGGCGACACTTTGCAGTACGGAATGATTGGCCGTCACGGAGCGACCAAGGTCATTATGCAGCCGGCCTCCGAAGGTACCGGTGTCATTGCCGGCGGTGCGATGCGCGCGGTGTTCGAATGCGCCGGTGTGCGAAACGTTCTGGCAAAAAGTTATGGATCGCGTAACCCGATAAACATCGTGCGGGCAACTGTGAATGCGCTCGAACAAATTCATTCACCGGAAGACATTGCCATCAAACGCGGCAAGTCGGTTGAAGAGATTACAGGTTGAATCATGGCCAAAGCCGACAAAAAATTGAAAGTCACCCTGGTCAAGAGCAAGCATGGCCGGTTGAAAAACCACAAGGCCTGCGTTGCCGGCCTGGGTTTGCGCCGTATCAATCATACGGTGGAAGTTATTGATACCCCGGAGAACCGCGGCATGATCAATGCTGTGTCGTATCTTCTGAGGGTCGAGGAAGCCTGAGATGCAGCTGAATAAACTCAAACCAGCAGCCGGCAGCAAGCCTGAAGGCAAACGCCGCGGTCGTGGCCACTCTGCGGGCCAGGGCAAGACTTGTGGGCGTGGTCAAAAAGGCCAGAAGTCGCGTTCGGGCGGTTACCACAAAGTCGGTTTTGAAGGCGGCCAGATGCCGTTGCAGCGTCGCCTGCCAAAGGTTGGTTTTGCATCGCGCAAGCAGCGCTTTAACGACGAAGTGCGCCTGCACGAGCTGGGGCTTATTGACGGTGTGGTTGATGCCGCGGCGCTCAAGGCTGCGAACATTGTGTCGGCGCGTGCCGAACGTATCAAGGTGATTGCATCCGGCAAAATCGAAAAGGCCGTGACCGTCAAGGGCCTCAAAGTGACCCCGGGCGCGCGCAAGGCGATCGAGGCTGCCGGCGGCACCATAGAAGACTAGAGAACAGAGACAGCAGTGGCTAAAGACATCGCAAATCCTGCCAAAATGCTCGGTGAAGCTGGTCGCTTTACCGAATTGCGGCAGCGCCTGCTATTTTTGGTGGGCGCGCTGATCGTATACCGTATCGGGACATTTATCCCGGTGCCTGGTATCGACCCGGTTGCGCTTGAGCGATTCTTCGATGCACAGCAGGGCACCATCCTGAGCATGTTCAACATGTTCTCGGGTGGCGCGCTGGAGCGCCTGAGTATTTTTGCGCTGGGTATCATGCCGTACATTTCATCGGCCATCATCATGCAGATGTTGCAGGTGGTTGTGCCGACGCTGGCAGCGCTTAAAAAGGAAGGCGAATCGGGCCGCCGCAAGATCACGCAGATCACGCGTTATGGCACGGTTGCACTGGCGAGTTTCCAGTCGATCGGTATGGCAGTTGCATTCCAGAATCAGGGTGTAGTGATCAATCCGGGTCCGCATTTCATCTTTACCGCAGCGGTTACGCTGGTCACGGGCACGATGTTCCTGATGTGGCTGGGTGAGCAGGTTACCGAGCGCGGTATCGGCAACGGTATTTCGATGATTATTCTGTCTAGCATCATCTCGGGTCTGCCTTCTGCTATTGGCGGTACCCTGGAGCTGGTACGAACCGGCGAAATGCCGTCAGCAATCGCATTAATCCTGTTCCTTCTGGTACTTGCGGTAACGAGCTTCGTTGTGTTCATGGAGCGTGCGCAGCGTCGCATCCCGGTGCATTACGCAAAACGTCAGCAAGGCAGAAAGATGTATGCTGGTCAAACTACGCATTTGCCGTTCAAGCTCAATATGTCGGGTGTAATCCCGCCGATCTTTGCCTCGAGTATCATTTTGTTCCCGGTGACGATCGCAAGCTGGTTTGGTACATCGGATAGTCTTACATGGCTACAGACGGCTGCGGCCCAACTGGCACCCGGCCAGCCCCTATACATGATCATCTTTTCCGTGATGATCATATTTTTCTGCTTTTTCTACACCGCGCTGGTGTTTAATTCGCGCGAAACGGCCGACAACCTCAAACGCTCGGGTGCGTTTATACCGGGTATCCGGCCGGGTGCGCAGACTGCAGAGTACATCGACAAGGTGCTGACGCGCCTGACCCTGTGGGGTGCGCTGTACATTACTGCTGTGTGTCTGTTGCCACAGTTTTTGATTTTGAAATGGAATGTACCGTTTAACTTTGGCGGTACTTCACTGCTGATCATCGTGGTGGTGGTGATTGACTTCATGTCGCAGCTACAGGCGCACATGATGTCGCACCAGTACCAGGGGCTGATGAAAAAGGCCAATCTGCGTGGTTATGGTAGATCGGGGCAGGTTCGCTGACGGGTAACCGCCAGGAGAGAGTCATGAAAGTAAGAGCATCGGTAAAAAAGATCTGCAGGAACTGCAAAATCATTCGACGTAATGGTGTAGTTCGGGTGATCTGTACTGATAAAAGACATAAGCAACGTCAGGGATAATCCTGAGATTTATTAATAGAGGAAAGGCTAGATGGCCCGTATAGCAGGGATCAATATCCCGGTAAACAAACATCTCGAAATTGGTTTGACGCATATTTTTGGTGTTGGACGCTCCAGCGCGCGCAAGATTTGCGCGGATGCAGGCATTGCGCCGGACATCAAAGTAGGCGATCTCAGCGAGGCGGATCAGGACAAGATTCGTGCAGTGATTGTGAAATACATCGTTGAGGGTGACCTGCGTCGTGAAATAAACATGAACATCAAGCGTTTGATGGATCTGGGTACCTACCGTGGTATTCGTCATCGTCGTGGTCTGCCGCTGCGCGGTCAGCGCACGAAGACCAATGCGCGTACCCGCAAGGGCCCGCGTCGCGCGATCAAACGCTAAACATACTGTGAACTAAGGTACCAGGATAAGACATGGCTAAGCCAACAAAGGCAAAGAAAAAGGTCAAAAAGCAGGTGATGGATGGGGTTGCTCATATCCACGCTTCTTTTAATAACACGATCATCACCATCACTGATCGCCAGGGCAATGCGCTCTCGTGGGCGACTGCGGGCGGTTGCGGTTTTCGTGGGTCGCGCAAGAGTACGCCGTTTGCGGCACAGGTTGCCGCTGAAAAAGCCGGTACCGCTGCACTGGATTTTGGTCTCAAGAACCTCGATGTGAAGGTCAAGGGTCCGGGTCCGGGTCGCGAGTCCGCAGTGCGCGCGCTAAACGGTGTGGGATATCGAATCACGAGCATAGAAGACGTCACCCCGATCCCACACAACGGGTGCCGGCCGCCGAAACGCCGCCGCGTCTGACGAGGAAGTAAATAGATGGCAAGGTATATTGGTCCGAAGTGCAAGTTGTCGCGCCGCGAGGGAACTGATCTGTTCCTGAAAAGTGGTGTGCGCCCGCTTGATTCAAAATGCAAACTTGATGTTCCGCCAGGTGGTCCGGGTCAGCGCCGCACGCGTTTGTCCGATTACGGCCTGCAACTGCGCGAAAAGCAAAAACTGCGCCGCATGTATGGTGTGCTGGAGCGCCAGTTCCGCAACTACTATAAAAAAGCCGCCGGGACCAAGGGTTCCACCGGTGAGTTGTTGCTGAAGCTTCTGGAATCGCGCCTGGACAATGTGGTGTACCGCATGGGTTATGCGCGCACGCGTGCGGAAGCGCGCCAGCTCGTGAGCCACAAGGGCATCACGATCAACGACAAGGTTGTTAATATCGCTTCGTACCAGGTTGACGCCGGCGACATTATTGCGATTCGGGAAAAGGCCAAAAAACAGCTTCGTATTACGGCGGCTCTTGAAATCGCCGGCCAGGTTGGTTTCCCCGAGTGGGTCGAAGTCGACGAGAAAAAAATGAGTGGCGTTTTCAAGGCAGTGCCTGAGCGCGACGAAATCCTGCCCGACATCAATGAAAATCTTGTTGTCGAGCTTTATTCGAAATAATCCTGAGGTCCAGCAACATGCAGGAATCTGTAAACGAATTTTTAAAACCCCGTATGGTCACGGTCACGCAACAGACTGACCGTACCGCACGTGTTGTGATCGAGCCATTCGAGCGTGGCTTTGGCCATACGCTGGGAAATGCGCTGCGTCGCGTACTCTTGTCGTCCATGCCAGGCGCCGCGATCGTGGAGGCGGAGATTCAGGGTGTACTGCACGAGTACACCAGTATTGAAGGTGTGCAGGAAGATGTCGTCGACATCCTGTTGAACCTGAAGAACGTTGCCGTGACATTGCATACACGCGAGGAAGCCGAGCTGACGCTTTCGAAAAAAGGTCCCGGCACGGTCACCGCAGGAGACATCACGCTGGATCACGACGTCGAGATTGTTAATCCCGACATGGTCATTGCCAACCTGACCAAGGAAGGCCAACTCAATATGACCCTGAAGGTGATCCGTGGTCGCGGCTATCGCCCGGCATTGCGGCGCAACACCTTTGATGAGCCATCGGGCCCCATCGGAAGCCTGCAGCTTGATGCATCGTTCAGCCCGATCCGTCGCGTGACATACAATGTCGAAGCGGCCCGCGTTGAACAGCGCACCGATCTCGACAAACTGCTGATCGATCTCGAGACCAATGGGACCATTGATCCGGAGGATGCCATCCGCCGTGCGGGCAGCATCCTGAAGGATCAGCTGAGTGTATTTGTTGACCTGCAGGGTCACGACGAGAGCGCGTCAGCTTTTGCCGAAGCGCAGATCGATCCGGTGCTGCTGCGCCCGGTCGACGAGCTGGAGCTCACCGTGCGTTCGGCAAACTGCCTGAAAGCAGAAAGCATCAATTACATTGGTGATCTCGTGCAGCGCACCGAGGTGGAGCTGCTGCGCACACCGAACCTGGGCAAGAAATCGCTCACCGAGATCAAGGAAGTCCTGGAAAGCCATAGCCTGACGCTGGGCATGCGTCTGGAGAACTGGCCACCGGCGCAGTTACGCCAGGATGATGAAGAGGAAGAGCGCGTTATCAGCGCCTGACCAGGAAACAAACCACTTGGAAGTATTGTCATGCGTCATCGCAAATCCGGTCGCAAACTGAACCGCAACAGCCCGCATCGTAAAGCCATGTTCCAGAACATGGCCACTTCGCTGCTGCGTCATGAGACCATTAAAACCACGCTGCCGAAAGCCAAAGAGCTGCGCCGTGTCGTTGAGCCATTGATCACACTTGCCAAGGAAGACGGTGTGGCACAGCGACGCCTGGCATTCAATCGTTTGCGCGACAAGGAAATCGTCGCCAAACTGTTTACCGATATCGGACCGCGCTTCAAAGAGCGCCCGGGCGGTTATCTGCGAATCCTTAAAATGGGTCACCGCGCGGGTGATGCCGCGCCCATGGCTTTGGTGATGCTGGTGGACCAGGCAGAAGCGACCGCCGAATAAAACCCTGGCGCAAAAACGTGTACAGACGTGATTCAAAAAGCCGGGCAATGCCCGGCTTTTTTATGACATTGTAATATTCTCTGCGAAATCATGGTCTTGTTCTAAATAAGGCGGAAAAACGCGTTGTGGAGTTTGCTTGCCCATGAACTTTGATTTACAGACCGTGGACGGTTTCGTTGAAGAATCCGGATCAGCGACCGAAGTGTGCGATTTCTTCGGCCAGGGCAGAAAAATCAAAAAC
Source organism: uncultured bacterium (assembly GCA_965369735.1). Lineage (GTDB taxonomy): Bacteria > Pseudomonadota > Gammaproteobacteria > Steroidobacterales > CBDUSC01 > CBDUSC01. The sequence goes on along the minus strand of CBDUSC010000052.1, from coordinate 397 downwards.
ACCTCAAGTATCTGCCCCCGGTGCCTGGAGCAGGTTGATGCAGAGGTATTTGAGCGTCATGGTGAGGTGTGGATGGACAAAAGCTGCGCTCACCACGGCCGCTTTTCCGCATTGCTAGCCTCGGATTTCAGACACTATTTTGAGCCAGGTACGCGGTCGGGTGTATTACCGGGCATATCGTCAGGGCCGGGCGCAACCTGTTGCAGCAACGGCTGTGATCCTGCTGCAACCGGGATATTGCCTGGCGCGGATACTGCACCCTGGTCCAACCATAGCTGCACTATTCTGATCGAGATCACCGAACGCTGTAATCTCAGCTGCCCGACCTGTTTCGCTGGCTCCTCACCCAGGCACTCAAAAGCGATGAGCCTGGAAGAATTTACCCGCCAGGTGGATC
>CBDUSC010000051.1:0-9190 GCA_965369735.1 uncultured bacterium | reverse complement strand
CGAGTACCTGTTGATGGCCGCGATGCTTGCCGAGATTAAATCGCGCATGTTGTTACCCCGACCTGTGGGTGATGAAGATGATGAAGATGATCCGCGTGCGGAACTGGTCAGGCGCTTGCAGGAATATGAGCGTTACAAAAAGGCTGCGCTGGAAATTTCTGAATTGCCGAGGCTGGAACGCGATGTGTTCCTTGTCGAAGCCGAAGTCATAGCAAAAGAAAAAGAACGCGTACTTCCGGACATCACTTTGCAGGAAATGCTTGTTTGCTTGCGTGAGGTCATGTCGCGTGCGGAGCACTTTGCACATCACCACATACAACGGGAACCATTGTCAGTACGTGAACGCATGTCGGAAATGCTGGATCGCCTGCAAACATCGGAATTTGTCGAATTTGTTTCCATGTTTACCCTGGAAGAAGGACGTATGGGTGTGGCAGTAACATTTTTGGCAGTACTCGAGCTCATAAAAGAAGGATTGATCGACATTGTGCAGGCGGAGGCATTCGGGCCGATACATATCCGCGCCGCCGAGCGGGTAATGCACGGTGATACCGAAGCAGATAAAGAAGCAGAGAATGAGTGAAGCACAACTGAAAAATATCATTGAAGCAGCGTTGTTGGCGGCGGGTCACCCCTTGAGTGTGGATCAGATCATGAGCATGTTCGAGGCATCCGAGCAGCCTGATCGCAGTGATGTGCGATCGGCCATCAAGGATCTGCAGACCGAATATGAAGATCGCGGCATCGAGGTCAAACAGGTTGCGAGCGGGTATCGCGTTCAGATCAGGCAGGATTTGTCGCAGTGGGTAACAAAGCTTTGGGAAGAAAGACCCCCGCGGTATTCGCGCGCGCTAATGGAAACGCTGGCACTCATTGCATACCGGCAGCCCATTACTCGCGGCGAGATTGAAGAAATGCGTGGTGTCAGTGTGAGTACCAATATCATGCGCTCACTGCTGGATCGTGACTGGGTTCGCATGGTCGGGCACCGTGACGTACCTGGCAAGCCTGCCATGTATGGCACGACAAAGGAGTTTCTCAACTATTTCAGTCTTAAAAGTCTCGATGAATTACCGCCGTTGTCGGAGCTTCGGGATTTCGACAGCCTGAATGTAGAACTGGATTTTTTGCCGCCGGAAGATGTGCCGGTGACCGATACCGATGCGGATTCTGAAAGCGAGGACTATCTTGCTGCGGACACCATGACGCGCGAGGCTCTGGAACTGCCTACAGGCGACACATCCATCGTGCCTGCCTTGAATATCGATGACATGGATCAATCAGAAATCGAATCTGGCAATAATGAAAATGATCCACGAACGCCAACCGGTGATACCGACACCTTCAAGACGCTAGGTGACGACGACGAATTGCCCGATGAAAGCGAGTCGGCCGGCTGAGGCCGACAATGTCGGATCGCGTACAAAAGGTTCTTGCTAACGCGGGTTTTGGTTCCCGTCGGGAAATTGAACGCTGGATTCGATGCGAGCGACTCAGCATCAATGGATCGGTAGCCCAGCTTGGCGACAGTCTTGAATCCAGCGACAGGGTAACGCTCGACGGGCAACCGCTGAATTTCAGGCGCTCGTTCGTAACGCCTCGTTGTATCGCGTATCACAAACCGCAAGGTGAGGTGTGTACACGCTCGGATCCGGAAGGGCGTTCTACCGTATTCGAGTCGCTGCCCGATCTCAAAGGCCAACGCTGGATTTCCATTGGCCGCCTCGATATCAATACCAGTGGTCTGCTGCTGTTTACCAATGACGGGCAACTGGCAAACGCATTGATGCATCCTTCAAATGAAGTGAGCCGCGAATACGCCGTTCGTATTCTTGGCAAACCCGATGCGCAGGCGATCGATAAACTGAAAAAGGGCGTCCGTCTTGAAGATGGGACTGCGCGGTTTGACAGCATCGAAGCTGCCGGCGGGGCGGGTGCCAACCGGTGGTATAACGTTGTGCTGAAGGAAGGCCGGAACAGGGAAGTCCGACGCATGTGGGAAGCAGTTGGTGTTACCGTCAGTCGCTTGATGCGTGTGCGTTTTGGCTCGGTTCGATTACCGGACAGGCTGGCACGTGGCCGCTATGCAAATTTGTCTCAGGGTCAAATGAATACCTTGTACAAATCTGTGGGGCTGACAATGCCCACGCAACCGGAATCACCCAAGCCATCACCGAGTCAGAAATCGACCCGGCGCCCCCAGCGCAAAAAGGCGCGCAAACGGCCGCAGCGTCGCTAAAGCATCAATGTCAGTTGAATACCTGGCAGTCGAACCTTTGACCGGTTGATCCACTGCTATCAGGCCCCATCAGATAAAGATACGGGCCCATGATTTCTTCGGGCGTCTTCAATGTTTCCGGATCTTCGCCAGGATATGCAGCGGCGCGCATCACGGTGCGCGTCCGCCCCGGGTTGATGCTGTTTACCCGGATGTTTGTGTTTTCCTCGGTTTCGTCGGCCAGGATTTCCATAAAACCCTCTGTTCCAAACTTTGAAACTGCGTAGGCGCCCATGTAGGCGCGACCTTTTCTGCCGACACCACTGCTGGTCAGGATCACCGATGCATCTTTGCTCTTTTTCAACAAGGGCAGGCAGGCCCGGGTCAGCAGAAAGACCGACGTCAGGTTGACATGCATCACCTGTTGCCATTTGACGGGGTCGTAGTGTTCGATGGGTGTCAGATCGCCAAGTATCCCGGCATTGTGCAGCAGGCCATCGAGACGGCCGTATTTTGAGTCGATTGTTTCCGCCAGCTCCATATACTGGGCCAGATCGCCAGCTTCGAGATTGAATGCACAGATACCCGGTTTTTCACCGCCTGCTGCCAGTATTTCGTCGTATACCGCCTCGAGTTTTGCCACGCGACGGCCGAGCAACAATACGGTCGCTCCGCATGTCGCATAGCTCATTGCAGCAGCACGGCCAATGCCGGATCCCGCCCCGGTGATCAGCACGATTCGATCTTTCAACAAATCGTCCTGTCCCGTGTATTGTCTTATTTCGTCTGCAGAAATCACTATGTTTTGTTACCCGAATTTTCGCGCAGAACGCCACGCGATCCAAAGTTGCTTTGTGCTGCCAATCGCGATGTCTTCTTCATCACCGGCGTATTCGTACTTGTTGATGTTATCCAGCAGGCGGCGGTACAGGCCAATCAGTGCGGCAAACATTCCGAGACCACTTCGTCGATGCTTGCGCAGGAGTTTTTCAGCCATATCGAATTCATCCAGTGCAACACCGCGCAACCTTTTCAACAATGTAGCCGCGCGCCGTTCGTTTTCCGGTTCACGCAAGGTGGCTTTTTCGATCCCGTAATCGGTCAGCCATTCGTCGGGAAGATAAATCCGGCCCAGTGCAATATGGTTGCGAAAATCCCGAATGATATCCGTCATGCGCATGGCGCGGCCGATGCAACCTGCCGCATTGAGTACATCGGTATCTGGTTGTTCATTGCAAAGAATCTGCGCGACAAGCTTTGCAACCGAGCCTTCGAACCGGTCGCAATACTCTTTTAGCGCATCAAGTGCCTCATAACGGATTTGTTCAAGATCGCACTGGCATGCCAGCAACACATCGGAAAAGTAATTCATGTCCAACGCGTATCTTGCGCTCAGACCAACCAGAGATGTTCCGATGGGGTGTGCGGCGCTACCGTGTCGTATGCGGCTGATCTCCTCGCCCCACCAGGCCAGCCTGATACGCGCTGCTTCTGTCTCTCGCGTCCCGACCGCTACCTGATGCAGTTCCTGCTGGAACGAACGTATCAATCGAATGGCATCTTTTCCTTCTTCCGGAACAAACAGCAACGCACAGGCCAGTAATGAGCCTTGCGGCGCGACCTGGTGCCCATGGGTCTCTGATGGATTCAGGACGTCAGACATCAGCGATTGAGCTTGGAGACCTTGTTGTCATCCGGCGCATCCAGCGATTGCGGTGTGCGCGGTGTTTTATCCACTGGGTTTAACTCTTCCAGGACGTTTTTCGGTTTTATGCCCATTTCCGTAAATTTGCGCGCACCGGGTAGTACTTTATGTTCCAGGGAACCGACCGCGCTGTTATATGCCTCTATGCTGCTGCCAAGCTGTTTTCCAACGCGTGCAAGGTGGCCGCTGAAAGTAGCCAGGCGCTCATACAGATCTTTTCCAATATCGTGAATTTTTTCTGCGTTTTCGGCCAACGCAAGTTGGCGCCAGCCATAAGCGACAACTTTCAACAACCCGAAAAGGGTGGTGGGTGTAGCCAGTATGATTTTTTGCTTCAAGGCATGTTCCTGGAGTGCCGGTTCCTGGTCCAGCGCGGCAGCAAGAAACTGGTCGCCCGGTACAAACAAAACGACAAATTCCGGGCTGTTTTTGAACTGAGACCAATAGGCCTTGCTGGCCAGTTCCTTGATTCTGCCCTTCAGGTTACTGACATGGCGGGCCAACGCGGTTTTGCGAGCATCTTCATCCTGTGTTTCGGTAGCCTCGATATACGCATCCAGCGGCGTTTTGACATCGACAACAATATCGCGCCGCTCGGGCATGTTTATGATCATATCGGGCCGAATGGCGCCATCCTCGGTCTCAGTGTGCGCCTGCTCGGTGAAATCGCAGTGTTCCACCATGCCCGCGAGTTCGACAACACGTCGCAGGGTGATTTCACCCCACTGACCACGCACTTCAGGCCGGCGCAGCGCATTGACCAGGTTGCGGGTCTCGGTTTGTAAAGCAACCTGGTTCTCGCTCATGCTGTTCAACTGACTCTTGATGCCGCTGAATGCTTCGATGCGTTCTTTTTCTATCTGCGCGATATGCGCTTCGTTTTTTTTCAGGGCATCGGCAATAGGCTGTATCAATTGGGTGATGGCCTTTTGTCGATCCCCAAGATCACCTTTCGCTATTTCGTGATGTTTGCCAAGATGCTCGGAGGCGAGTTTCAGGAAAGTCTCGCTTTGATCGCGCATGGATTTGCCAGCCAGGGACTCAAAACTGGCCGCCAGTTTTTCGCCGGCTTCCTTGAGCGCCTTTTCGCGCTCGAGTTCAAGCTGCTGTTCCGCTTTTAGCTCGGATGTGAGCACGGCATTCGCGGTGCGTAGCCGGTGCACGTGCCGCATCGCAAACAGCGCTGCGATCAGTACACCCAGAAATATGCCGATAGCCATTCCTGCACCGGCAAATTGCAATAATTGTGGATCAATCTGCATCAAGGCTGCACTCCATCAGCCATGGTTTTTTTATTCGGATCCGTTGATCGCATCGATCCATCCTGGAAGATCGGATGGGTGCTCAATATAGCCATCTGCCGACCACGTATCCGGTTGTTCATTGTCCGGTATATAACCGTAACTTGCCACCAGCGAACGCATTCCGGCTGCGTGTGCAGCCTGTACGTCGCGTACGGCATCGCCGACGTAGACGCAGTTTTCCACACTGACCGATATCAGTTTGGCTGCGTGCAACAAGGGCAGGGGATGGGGTTTGCGCTGTTCAACGGTGTCCCCGCTGACAACGCAGGCAGCGCGTTCATTCAAACGCAGCTCGTCCAGTAGCGGCGTAGTCAGCCAGGCGGGTTTGTTTGTGACGATGCCCCAGACCATCTGACTCAGCTCGATATGCTCGAGCACCTCGTTATAACCCGAGAACAAACACGATTCATTGCAGACCGCTTCCTGGTAAATTTCCAAATAGCGTTGCCGCAATTCAGTTTCGCGTTTGGCCTCGAGATCTGCACCAAATCCCAACGCCACAAGTGCCGCTGCACCGTTCGAAACAACGGGTCGAATGCTCTGGTATGGCAATGGTGAGTTGCCTTGCTCCTCGAGCAACAGGTTCAGTGCTGCAGCCATGTCAGGCGCTGTATCAACCAGCGTACCGTCGAGATCGAACAGAACCGCCTGAATCGGCGCCCCGCTCATGCAGATACAGCCTCAGGCCGAACATAGTGTGCCAGGTAGTTCACATCGACATCATCACCAAGCCGATATTCGCCGGACAGCGGGTTGTATGACATACCGGTAATGTCATCGAGACGCAGCCCGCTGTCGCGCGCCCAGTCATCCAGTTCGGATGGGCGGATGAATTTGTTGTAGTCGTGGGTGCCGCGCGGCAACATGCGCAGCAGGTACTCGGCCCCTATGACCGCCAGCAGATACGATTTGGGGTTGCGATTGATGGTTGAAAAAAACACGTGGCCACCTGGCCGTACAAGTTGTGCGCAGGCAGCTACGACCGAGCCTGGTTCAGGCACATGTTCCAGCATTTCCAGGCAGGTGACGACATCAAACTCACCGCAGTGATCCCGTGCAAAATCTTCAGCCGTGGTCAGCATGTACCGGACGTCTCTTTTCGACTCCATGAGATGAAGACGCGCAACCTGCAGCGATGCATCGACCATATCGATTCCCGTTACATTCGCACCGGTCTCAGCCATGGCTTCGGCCAGCAGACCGCCGCCACAACCCACATCCAGAACCGTAGTCCCGCTCAGAGGCGCACGATCGTCGATGTAGTCGAACCTCAGCGGGTTTATTTTGTGCAGTGGCTTGAACTCGCCATGCGGATCCCACCAGCGCGATGCCAGTTGTTCGAATTTGTGAAGTTCCGCAGCGTCGACGTTGGGGGACTGTTGTTCCATTTTGCTACCTGTCAGGCCGGCTCATTGTGCGAGACGGCAATATTCTGCTGCCACTGTGCGGCACGCTCCATGATCTCATTTTCATCGACACGCGTCAGCGTGCCATCAGCCAGTTGTTGGCGACCCGCAACCCATACATCGCTGACCTGGTCGCGGCTTGCCGCATACACGATCTGGGATACCGGGTCGTAAACGGGCCAGCTTGCCGCATGCACCATGTCCATACAGGCAATGTCCGCATTCTTGCCCGGTTCCAGAGAACCGATCTGATCCTCCAGACCCAAGGCGCGTGCGCCGTTGATCGTTGCCATGCGCAGGCTCTGGGTTGCGGTCATTGCCCGGGGGTCTTTGGCCGCAATGCGTCCAAGCAGTGTGGCGCTGCGCATTTCGCCCACCATATCCAGGTCATTGTTGCTGGCCGATCCATCGGTACCGAGTGCGACATTGACGCCAGCTTCCCGCAAGCTGGCAACCGGGCACACACCGCTTGCCAGTTTCATGTTGGATTCCGGGCAATGGAGCACATGTACGCCGGTTTCGGAGAGGGTTTTGATTTCCTCGTCATCGAGTTGGGTCAGATTTGCAGCCATCAACGATGCGCTGAGTAAACCCAGGTCGGCAAGACGCGACAGAGGCCGTTTGCCAAATCGTTCAATACTTTCGGCGACTTCGTCGGCAGTTTCCTGCAGATGGATGTGGATCTGCAGGCCAAGCTGATCAGCCAGCGTTCTGATCCGTGTCAGGGTTTCATCGGATGCGGCGTTGGCGCCGTGTGTGGCAAAACATGTGGAGATCAGCGGGTCACCTTTCAGATCGTCGTGTATCGCGAGGCACTTCGCGAGGTATTCGTCGACGTCCTTTGCCCAGCCAGAGGAGAATTCCACAACGATGAGACCAATGTTGGCCCGAATTCCGATTGTCGCTGCGGAACTGGCAACCACTTCCGGGTAGAGATGCATGTCCGAAAAACACGTTGTGCCGCCTCTCAGCATTTCGCAAACTGCAAGCTCGGTGCCGTCGCGTACATATTCCTCGCCGATCCAACGCATTTCGGTGGGGAAAATATGATTGTTCAGCCAGTCTGATACCGAGCAGTCATCCGCAATCCCGCGTAGCAATGTCATGGCGGCGTGGGTATGCGCATTGACAAATCCTGGTAGCAGCGCATGGCCCGGGCGATTGAAAACCGTGTCTGCCCGGTATTCTCGTGCCGCTTCCTCGCGTGGCAACACTGCCGTAATGCGCCCACGATCGATAACCACAGCATGATCCTCACAGACGCGGTTATCCTCGTCCACCGTGAGAACCCAGCGAGCATTGATTATTGTGTCAACCGTTTGCATGTGTTCCTTGTTGATGCAGGTGCACGTCGCGTTGCGGATAGGGAATACTCAGCCCATTGCTTTCAAGATTGGTTTTGATTTCCTGGTTCATGTCACTGAATACGTCCCAGTAGTCGGCTGTTTTGACCCAGGGCCGTACCGCAAAATTGACGCTGCTGTCGCCAAGCCCAACCAGAAGAATAACCGGGGCGGGGTCTTCGAGCACCCGGTTATCCGATTTCATTGTGCTCATGATGATCTCTTTGGCTTTGTTGATGTCGTCTTCATAACCAATACCGATCGAAATATCGACCCTGCGCGTCGCCCGTGCCGAGTAATTGGTAATGGTTCCATTGAATATTTGAGAGTTGGGTACGATGATCTCGCGATTGTCCGGGGTGCGCATCACCGTATTGAAGATTCGTATGGTTTCCACCACACCGGTAGTCCCGCCTGCCTCAACAAAATCACCGGTTTTGAACGGGCGAAATATGATCAGCATTACACCGGATGAAAAGTTGGACAAAGAGCCTTGCAGCGCAAGACCGATGGCCAGACCCGCGGCGCCCATGACCGCTATGAATGAGGTCGTGGGGACGCCCGCGAGATCTACAGCCGCGATTATGACGGCAGTCAGCAATGCGAAATATAGAATATTGCGCAAAAACCCGATCAGCATCGGGTCGACACCGCTTTTGTCCATGATGCGGCCTGCCACGTTGGCGATCCGGCGGACTACCCATTTGCCAATGACGAACACGGCGATGGCGACAATCACTTTTGTCCCCCAGCCGATAAAGAGATCCAGGATGGCACCGGACTCGATAAGCTCGATGAATTGTTGCCACAGATTATTCATTGTGAGTTCCTCAGGGTGTCAATTCTTGATTTTTGGCATCAGAAATGCCGCTTGCAGGCCCCCGCGAGGCCAAGACCATAATACGGCGTTCAACGTTGTTCAAGGGCTATTTATTGCAGGTTTTTGCGCAAAAAAATGGCTGCGAGCGGATGCTTTGGCAGGGTTGTTTTTTGGGCGGAAAGAGCAATGATAAGGCTTTGATTTAAAAGAACAAAAAGGCCTAGTCTGGAACCCCGAAAAAGGCGTCAAATCAGTGCTGAAAAAACCCCTTTTGTGCTAACATAACGCCACTGAAACGCGGGTCATCCAAAGCCCTGTCGGGGCTTTCCGGAAGATCCGCGTTACACGTTTTTGAGACAGGTTGAAGACCAGGGTGAAGCATCTCTATGGCTGA
>CBDUSC010000050.1:0-9221 GCA_965369735.1 uncultured bacterium | reverse complement strand
ACCAGCGCAGCCCAGCGGAACCACAGCAAAGCCAGCGGCGCGACATATTTGGTAATGCCTGCACCACCAGGACCACCTTCATCCGCCAGCGCAGCGCCCAGCGCCGGCACCTGGACGAAGTTGAAATAATACAAAAGACCAACCCATGTCACGCCCGATAGCAGGTGCGTCCAGCGTGCAAATTGCGGCCAGCCAAAGCTGAAATCGCCAATAAACGCGCCAAAAATAATCGCCAGGATGACGCCGCCGATAATCGTACCCTTGATCGTATTGAGTGGATTCATTGCCCCGATACCCCTGTTTATGCGTTTTGCCTTGATACGCCCGCGCCAGTGGCCGCCGGCCATTTATTATGGCATTGAAGAATAGGGTACGTACCCTGAGAATTCAATCCGGCGCGACATGGCCGGGTACCTGGTTATCAATGGTTTTTCTTTATCAATCAATAGCATGCGTAGCCTCCTGGGTTTTTATACCGATAAAACATTGACAGCGGGCCCCGGGCTTTCGACAATGGCACAATCAGACCCGGGTAACGGGTACCCAAATATGAAAGGTGAATCGTGGAAATCAACGAACGCATAAAACAGCAACTGTCAGATAACCAGATCATGCTGTACATGAAAGGTACGCCGGATTTTCCGCAATGCGGTTTTTCGGCACAGGCAGTGGCTGCGTTGCGAGCATTGGGATCGGAATTTTCGTTCGTCAATATTTTTGAAGAACCGGAGCTACGCGAAGCCCTGAAAGTTTATTCCAACTGGCCGACTTATCCGCAGTTGTACATCAACGGCGAGCTGATCGGTGGTGCGGATATCGCGGTCGAGATGTACGAGTCGGGTGAGCTCAAAACGATGCTCGAAACCAATTAGTTTTTGTTTCTTATCAGTGAGTCGTATACGCCGCTACAGCGGTTGACCAGCAAACAAAACAGTTTTGCAGTGCTTTCCGCATCATAAGCCGCGGAGTGCGCCAAAGCCGTGTCGAATGGCAGATCCGCAGCACGCATCGCGCGTGCCAACACTGTCTGTCCCAGCAACGCACCACCCAGTGTTACCGTGTCAAAACTGCTGAACGGGTGAAACGGGTTGCGTTTGATATCAGATCGCTCGGCCGCCGCATTCAGGAAATGCAAATCAAAAAATGAATTGTGCCCAACGAGGATGGCCCGGCTGCACTGGTATTCGCGGATCGCCTGTCTGACCGGCCGGAAAATTCTTTGCAGCGCTTCTTTTTCCGGCAGTGCAGGGCGCAAGGGATGATCCGGGTCTATGCCATTGATTTCCAGAGACTTGGGGTCGATGTTGGCGCCCTCGAACGGTTTGACATGATAGCGATGCACATCACCAGGCCGCAGCATGCCCTCATCGTCGCAATCGATCAGTACGGCGGCGATTTCCAGCAAAGCGTCACGGGTCCAGTCGAAGCCACCGGTTTCCACGTCAACGACCACGGGCAAAAATCCGCGAAACCGGCCAGGCATCGGTGTCATGGATACAGCGTCGTCGTGGGCACTCATCATCAATGCGTATCTTTGAGCTGCCAGCCCAGATGCTGACCTGCGTATAGTGGCACCAGCGCATCCTCTCCGAATGCAACCGTGTCCGACACCTGCCAGGATTCGCGCGTGAGTGAAATCGTGTCTGCATTTCCTGGTAAACCATAAAAACCGGCACCATAAACACTTGCAAATCCTTCCAGCGCGTCCAGTTTACCGGCTGAGTCAAACGCTTCTGCATATAACTCGATTGCGACCGGTGCCGAGAAGATTCCTGCGCAGCCGCAGGCATTTTCTTTTGAGCTTTTGGCGTGCGGCGCGCTGTCGGTGCCGAGAAAAAACCGGGCATCGCCACTGACCGCCGCCTGCAGTATGGATTCCCGGTGCTGTTCCGCTTTCAAAACCGGCAGGCAAAAATGATGCGGGCGAAAACCACCATCGAACAGCGCATTGCGATTGAGTAACAGGTGTTGCGGTGTAATGGTTGCGGCAACGCCTTGCCGCGAAGCGTGCACGAAATCTACCGCGTCGCGGGTTGTGATGTGCTCAAACACGACTTTCAGATCAGGAAATTTGTCTACCACCGGCGCCAGGATATTTTCAATAAACAGTTTTTCGCGATCAAATATATCCACACTGGCGTCAGTCACCTCTCCGTGTACCTGCAGAACCAGGCCGGTTTTTTGCATCGCATCCAGAACGGGATACAAGGCGGTCAAATCAGTGACACCGGCATCGGAATGAGTGGTTGCGCCTGCGGGGTACAGCTTGACCCCGTGCACATGCTCGCAGGCAGCCGCTGTTTCTATATCGTCTGTGCTGGTTGTTTGCGTCAGATAGATGGTCATCAACGGCTGGAAATCGCTGTCCCCGGGCAGTGCCGCAAGGATGCGCTCACGGTATGCCAGTGCCATATCGGTGTTTGTCACCGGCGGGTCCAGGTTTGGCATGATGATGGCGCGCGCAAACTGTCTTGCAGAGTAGCCGACAACGGTCTCCAGCGCCGCGCCGTCGCGCAGGTGCAGGTGCCAGTCATCCGGCCGGGTGATCGTCAGCGAATCCATTTAGGGAGCCTCTGATCTATTCTGGGCGAAGTAGATTGTTATCAAAAATGTCCAGATTCAAGGCGTGAATCGCACGTAATAGCTGGCTATTGCGTAGATTCACAACGCAGAGGTTGGACATTTTGGCTGCAAGATACGAGTTCATGAATAAATCAGAGGTTCCTTAAGTCAGTTGGACTCCAGCAGGCCGGTAATCGCCGGGTCTTTTAGTAAATCGAGTGCAAATCTCACACCGAAACCGGTGATATTCGATGCGATATGTGCAAGCCCGCCCTTGTGTTCGCAGGCAGACAGATCAACGTGTATCCAGGGGATGGATTGACTCACAAACCGGTTCAGGAATCGCGCGGCGAGTATGTGATCGCCCGGTCCACCGGGTGCGCATTGCATGATGTCGGCGACCCTGCTTTTTATCGCTTCTTCGAAATCATCATCCATCGGGAATGGCCACACGCGTTCTCCGCTTTCGCGGCCTGCGCGTTTCAATACCGGGTGCAAATCCGGTCGATTGGTGAATACGCCGCTCATGCGGTTTGTAATACTCGTTATGCAGGCACCGGTAAGCGTCGCAAAATCGACGATCAGCCGTGGTTTGGTTTTGGATGCAAATACCAGGGTGTCGGCAAGCACCATGCGGCCTTCGGCATCGGTGTGGATGACCTGTATGGTCGTTCCATTGCTCGCAGTCACCAGGTCCTGCGGCTTGTATGCATGGGCGCTGGTGCGATTCTCGGTAATCGCCAGCCAGGCATCGATACACAAATCGCTTTTCAGCTCGGTGAGACTTGCGAGTATGCCCAGAACCACCGCGCTGCCACCCATATCGGTATGCATACGCAGCATGCTGTTGAACGGTTTCAGATTGGTGCCGCCGGTGTCAAAACAGATGCCCTTGCCAACCAGTGCAAGATCGGGTGCTTTGGATTTTTTGCCATCTGGCCGGTATTTCAAATGCACGATCGCTGCATCGGGGTCGCCATTGCCTTGTGCAACCGCGAGAAATGCCCCGGCCTTGCGTCGCTTGAGCGCCTTGATATCGAGTTCGTTGATTTCCCAGCCATGCGTTTTGGCCAGATCTGCAATGGCTTTGCGGTAGCCACCGGCATCCAGTTTGTTGGCCGGCATGGCGGTCAGCCAGCGCGCCAGGTTGTTGCCGCTTGCGCCGGCGGTCGTCGTAGACAAATCAAAGCGCTGTGCGAGCCCGAGCAGACGAAGCTGGCTCAGTTTTCTTCCGCGCTTGCCTTTGCTCTTGAAGTTTGGCAGATCAAACGCGCCGGCCAGGCAGGCGGCCACGAGCGCTTGTGCAATTTCCTCTTGCGCAATCGCTGAAAATCCTGGAATACAGATACCAACGCGTGCCGCATGATGACGCCTTGCGGCGGCCGCCATTTTTCGGGCCATGGTCAAACGCTCAAAGGCGCTTTCATGTTCCTGCGCTATCGCAATGGATACCGTTGTCAGGCCTGCGTTTGGCAATTGTACGGTGGCTGCCGGCGCCGCACCCCGGTCCGCAGATTTGCGCAGGGCTTTTTGCAAAAGAACGTGATATGGCAAGGCATTCCAGTGCTTTTTTTTCATCCCGCGCGGCACGACCAGAATCACCTGATCCAGCTTTTCGAATGCTTTCCGGGTCACCCTGTCGGTGGACTGCGAGATGTTGATTTTTTTTTGTTCGGGGAGGAGATCGTTCATAACCGGTTTACCTTGACCTCAAAAAACTAAACCCCGATGATATCGGGGCCGTAGGGCTTGTAAAAGTGACCAAAATCATAGCTGTACGGTTATTCATCGTAGCAGGAGCCCGCAGCGAAATCATGTCGATAAGTGATGATCTGGATCCTTTGGAAACCCGGGAATGGCTGGAATCCATAGAATCTGTCCTTCGGGTGCACGGCAAAGAGCGCGCCCACTATCTTATTGAACAGATGATTGACCAGGCGCGCCGCTCGGGCGCCTATCTGCCATTCAGCCCGAACACCGCATACCTGAATACCATACCCACGGCTCAACAGCCGGACTACCCGGGCGATCGCGCGCTGGAGCGGCGCATAGAAGCGTACTTGCGCTGGAATGCGATGGCGATGGTAGTGCATGCCAACCGCATAAACTCGGAATACGGCGGCCATATCTCCAGCTACGCATCATCGGCCACACTGTACGAGGTTGGTTTTAATCATTTCTGGCGTGCACCGGGCAAGGATCACCCCGGGGACATGATTTTTATCCAGGGCCACTCATCGCCGGGCATCTATGCGCGCGCCTACCTGGAAGGCCGCCTGAGCGAGGAACAGCTGCGCGGTTTCCGCAAGGAAATCGAGTGCGACGGCCTGTCTTCGTATCCCCACCCCTGGCTGATGCCGGATTTCTGGCAGTTCCCGACCGTATCCATGGGTCTGGGTCCGATGATGGGTATCTACCAGGCGCGATTCCAGCGTTACCTGGAGCATCGCGGTATCACCAAAGCCAATGACCGTCGCGTCTGGTGTTTCCTGGGCGATGGTGAGATGGACGAACCGGAGTCGCTGGGCGCCATTACGATGCCGGTTCGCGAAAAGCTGGACAACCTCATATTCGTCATTAACTGCAACCTGCAACGCCTGGACGGACCGGTGCGCGGCAACGGAAAAATTGTGCAGGAGCTGGAAGCGGCGTTCCTGGGTGCCGGGTGGAATGTCGTCAAGGTGCTTTGGGGTTCGCGCTGGGATCCGCTGCTCGAGCGCGACGCGCAGGGCATGCTGCGCAAACGCATGGAAGAATGCGTCGATGGTGAGTATCAGAATTTCAAAGCCAAGGGTGGCGCCTATACCCGCGAGCATTTCTTTGGCAAGTACCCGGAGCTCAAGGCCATGGTGGCCAATATGTCGGACGATGAAATCTGGCATCTCAAACGAGGAGGCCATGACCCGCGCAAGGTTTACGCGGCCTACGATGCGGCCGTGAACAGCGATGGCCGGCCGACGGTAATCCTGGCCCATACCGTCAAGGGCTATGGCATGGGCGATGCGGGTGAAGGGCAAAACATCTCGCACCAGCAAAAGAAACTCGACAACGATGCGCTGCGATATTTCCGCGACCGCTTCAATATCCCTGTCCGCGATGAAGATATCGACAAGCTGCCATTTTGCAAGCCGGAAAAGAACAGTGACGAAATGCGTTACATGCTCGACAAACGCAAGCAACTTGGCGGCTCACTGCCAAAACGGGTGGCAAAGGCAAAAGCATTGAAAGCGCCGGCGCTGGAAACGTTCAAGGCTCAGCTCGATGGATCCGCCGACCGCGAAATTTCCACCACCATGGCGCTGGTACGCATGTTGACGGCGTTGTTGCGCGACAAGAACATTGGAAAAAATATCGTCCCCATCGTACCGGATGAAGCACGTACCTTTGGTATGGAGGGCATGTTCCGCCAGGTCGGCATTTATTCATCGGTGGGGCAGCTCTATACGCCACAGGATGCTGACCAGTTGATGTTTTACAAGGAAGAAATCAAGGGACAGATACTCGAGGAAGGCATCAACGAAGCAGGATCCATGTGTTCGTGGATCGCCGCAGGCACTGCCTATGCCAACCACAACATCAACATGATTCCGTTTTATATCTATTACTCGATGTTTGGTTTTCAGCGTACCGGCGATTTCGCCTGGGCGGCGGGTGATATGCAGTCGCGTGGCTTTCTGATTGGTGGCACCGCCGGTCGCACAACCCTGGCAGGTGAGGGCTTGCAGCATCAGGATGGTCACAGTCTCCTGTTGTCATCGGCTATTCCAAACTGTATCAGCTACGACCCGACCTATGCCTATGAAGTTGCGGTCATCGTGCAGGACGGTTTGAGACGCATGTTCGAAAAGCAGGAAAACATTTTTTATTACATCACCTGCATGAACGAGAACTACAGGCACCCGGCAATGCCCGCAGGCGTCGAGCAGGGCATCCTGAATGGCATGTACCTGCTGCAGATCGGTGGCAAGGGACGTGTGCGGGTACAGATGCTCGGCTCGGGCACCATATTGCGTGAAGTCATTGCCGCGGCCGCGATGCTCGAAAAAGACTATGGCATACCGGCCGATGTATGGAGCGTCACCAGCTTTAATGAATTGCGCCGCGACGGTCTGGATGCAGATCGCTGGAACCGGTTCAACCCCGGCAAAAAAGCGCGCAAATCCTATGTGTCCGAATGCCTGGGCGAACGCGAAGGCCCGTTTATTGCCGCAACGGACTATATGAAAGTCATACCCGATCAGATCCGGCAGTGGGTGCCCGGTCGTTTCGCGGTGCTCGGTACAGATGGTTATGGCCGTAGCGACAGCCGCGCGCAACTGCGCAAGCACTTCGAGGTCGATTGCAATTCCATCGTCATCGCGGCACTGAAGGCGCTGGTCGATGACGAAAAGCTGGATAAGAAAACGCTGTCGGCTGCCATGAAAGATCTGGGAGTCGACTCGAACAAACCCAACCCGGTTACGCAGTGACTGGCCCGATGACTGAACCAGGCAAGATGGAAGTACGCGTACCCGATATCGGTGACTTCGAGAATGTCGATGTCATCGAGGTCCATGTTACGCCTGGCGCTGTGGTCGCACCGGAAGATCCGCTGATTACCCTGGAAACCGACAAGGCGGCAATGGATGTACCGGCGCCGGTTGCCGGTACGGTCACGACGGTTAATGTTGCCGCCGGTGACAAGGTGTCCGAAGGCAGCCTGATCCTTGAAATAAAAACCTCGGGCACACCGGATCACGAGGATACCGCGGATACGGTGGTGGCCGAAACGGCAACAGCAGGCAGTAAGACGAGTGCAGCACCATCGGTTCGTGTTGTGACAGTTCCCGAGCTTGGTGATTTCTCCAATGTCGATGTCATCGAGGTTTTGGTGAGCGCCGGTGACACCGTCGCCGTGGAAGCGCCGCTGGTTACCCTGGAAACGGACAAGGCAGCGATGGATGTGCCATCGCCCTATGCAGGAAGGGTCAAGCAACTGCTCGTGCGCGTGGGCGACACGGTGTCACAGGGCAGCGAGATTCTCGAGATCGAAACGACAGCAGACAGCGAACCTGTGGTCACGACGCCCACGGAGAAAAGCTCACCGTCAGTCGAGGAAACACTGGAACAGCCCGCGCCCGTGATACCACAACAGGCTCCGCCGGTGGCGGCACCATCAAAACAGCTACCGCCCATCGATGAGACCAGCTTTGGCAAAGCACATGCGGGTCCATCGGTGCGCAAATTTGCGCGCGAGCTGGGTGTTGACCTGGGGCAGGTAAAAGGCACGGGTGTCAAAAGCCGGATTACCCAGGATGACATCAAGGCGTTCGTCAAGGCCATCCTGACCGGTCAGGCGCATGCGCCCGCAACAGCGGCATTGCCGAGTGTGCCAAAGGTCGATTTCGCGAAATTTGGTGAGATCGATGTGCAGCCACTGACACGCATCCAGAAGATTTCCGGTCCGCGGCTGCATGCGAGCTGGATCAACCTGCCGCATGTCTTCCAGTTTGATCAGGCGGATGTCACCGAGCTGGAGCAAACCCGGAAAAAACTCAAGGACAAGGCGGCGGAAAAAGGCATACGCCTGACCTCGCTGGCATTCGTATTGAAAGCCTGTGTGCAGGCGCTGCAGGAATATCCAAAATTCAACGCATCACTGTCTGCCGATGGTGAAAGCCTGGTTTACAAAAAATATTTCCACCTGGGTTTTGCGGCAGACACGCCAAACGGTCTTGTGGTGCCGGTTATCCGGGACGCAGACAAAAAAGACATCTATGAAATTGCCCGTGATCTCGGTGAGCTCAGCGAAAAGGCGCGCGATGGAAAATTGAAAGTCGATGAGATGCAGGGGGCCAGTTTTACGGTATCGAGCCTTGGTGGTATCGGTGGTACCGGGTTCACACCGATTATCAATGCGCCCGAAGTGGCAATCCTGGGCGTATCCAGGTCATCCATGCAAGCGGTCTATGTTGATGACGATGGAGATGGCGATGGTCAGTTCGTGCCGCGCCTGATGCTGCCGTTTTGCTTGTCCTATGATCACCGCGTTATCGATGGAGCCGCCGCCGTGCGCTTTACGACGTTTCTTGCCCGGTCTCTGAGCAATATCCACGGTTTGCTCGAGGCGCAACCATGAGCGAGGTCGTCGAGATCCGCATTCCCGACCTGGGCGATTTTTCCGAGGTCGAGGTGATCGAGGTGCATGTTTCAGCGGGTGACCCGGTGGTTGTCGAGGATCCCCTGATATCACTGGAAACCGACAAGGCGACGATGGATGTGCCATCGCCGGTCGCCGGCACCATCAGCGAGATCAAAGTCGCGGTGGGTGACAAGGTGTCTGCCGGTACGCTCATCATGACGGCAAGTGTGAGCGCCGGGACCGGCGAGCTTACCAGCGACGCCGATTCCGACACGCAGATCGCGGAACAGGAAGAAACCTACATATCGGCGACCAGCACAACCCTTGCGGGCGCCATTTTTGAGGGCAAGCCCGATCTGAAAACGCGTCTCGTGGTGCTCGGTTCCGGGCCAGGCGGATACACGGCTGCGTTCCGCGCGGCGGATCTCGGTATCGAAACAACGCTGGTCGAGCGATGGAACACGCTTGGCGGCGTGTGTCTCAACGTCGGCTGCATCCCCTCCAAGGCGCTGCTGCATGCGGCAAAGGTAATCGATGA
>CBDUSC010000049.1:0-9320 GCA_965369735.1 uncultured bacterium | reverse complement strand
TATCCGGTCCATATCGGGGCCGGCCTGCTTGCCCGATCGGAGCTGGTCGAGGGTTATATCGCTGCATCGCAGGTTCTGATCGTCAGCGATACCAACGTTGCGCCCATATATCTTGAATCTGTGCAAAAAGAACTGTCGGCATTCGACACGACTACCTGCATTCTGCCAGCCGGCGAAGCAACAAAGGATTTGGCGCATGTTGGGCACATCATTGACACCCTGGTTGAGCACGGTTTTCATCGTGACGCGACGGTCATTGCGCTCGGCGGCGGGGTCGTCGGTGATATGGCTGGTTTTGTGGCGGCCTGTTATCAGCGCGGTATTGCCTTTATACAGATGCCGACAACACTGCTGGCACAAGTCGATGCCTCTGTGGGCGGCAAGACCGGTGTCAACCACGAGCGCGGGAAAAACCTGATTGGTGCGTTTCACCAGCCGATGTGTGTCCTGGCCGATACCAATACCCTGAGCAGCCTGCCGGATCGCGAATTTTTTTCAGGTATTGCAGAAGTCATAAAGTATGCATTGATCGTCGATGCAGCGTTTTTTGACTGGCTCGAATCGCATATTGAAAAACTTTGCCAGCGCGATGCGGATGCCTTGATCCATGCAATCAGCCGGTGCTGCACCATCAAGGCGGACATTGTTGCAGACGATGAGCGTGAACACGACAAACGCGCCCTGCTCAATTTTGGTCACAGCTTTGCTCACGGTATTGAGGCAGCAACGGGTTATACCCGGTGGCTGCATGGCGAGGCGGTGGCCGTGGGCATGTTGATGGCGGCAGAAATGTCGCGCATGACAGAGCACTTCGACAAACAGGATTGCGACAGAATTCTCGATCTGGTGAAACGCGCACATTTGCCAGTCGATGCAGCGGGTATTGATGCAAAGGCGATACGACAGGCCATGGGCATGGACAAAAAAGTGCGTGATGGAAAGATCCGCCTGGTTTTGCTCGAGTCCATCGGCCACGCATTTGTGGACGAGGATATGGACCCGGCGATCCTGGAGGGCCACCTTGATACCGTGCTTGGCCAGTACACCGGGCAGGGCTGACAGATGAATCCCAATGCCCTGCTCGCGCCCTATGCCGCCAGGAGCGAAACGTCGCAGGGCAGACGGTATGCCGAGCCGCCACCAGGGAATCGCAGCGAGTACCAGCGAGACCGCGACCGGATTATCCATAGCACCGCGTTTCGCCGGCTGGTTTACAAGACCCAGGTGTTTATCAACCACGAAGGTGACTTGTATCGCACGCGCATGACCCACTCGCTGGAGGTGGCGCAAATCGCAAGATCGGTGGCGCGATCTCTGTCATTGAACGAACACCTGGTGGAGGCTGTCAGCCTGGCGCATGATCTTGGGCACACGCCATTCGGTCACTCCGGGCAGGATGCGCTCGACGAGTGTATGAAGGATTACGGCGGTTTTGAGCACAATTTTCAGTCGTTGCGCGTGGTCGATGAGCTGGAGGAAAAATACGCCGAGTTTTCAGGTCTGAATCTCACCTTTGAAACCCGCGAAGGCATACTCAAGCACTGTTCAAAAAAAAATGCGCGCGTCCTTGGCGAGTTGGGGAAACGCTTTCTGGAGCGCAAACGGCCGGGGCTGGAGGCCCAGCTGGCGAATATTGCTGATGAAATCGCCTATAACAATCACGATGTCGATGATGGTCTTCGCGCCGGCCTGATATCGGTTGATGAACTGCGCGAAGTCGAGCTGTTCAATACGCAGTACGAAACCGTCAACCGGATGTACCCGGGTCTTGCGGAAAGGCGCCTGATACACGAAATAGTCAGACGTATGATCAACGTGGTGGTGACCGATTTGACGCGTCATTCTCAGGAGCAAATTGACTCGGTTTCGCCGGGCAACATCGATGCAGTTCGTGATGCGCAGACGCTGATCGGAATGAGCGAGGATATCCACGGGCAACATATCGCCCTGAAACGCTTTCTCCGCGAACGCCTGTACGCGCACGATCATGTACGCAGTGTCATGGAGCAGGCGCATCAACGCATTGTCGCCTTGTTTGATGCGTACTTTCACGATCCCGCGCGTATGCCAGAGCAGCATCGGGAAATCGCGGAGCAAATGGAAACCAGGCACGCCGAGGCGGGGCGTGCTCGCGCGGTAGCCGATTACATCGCAGGTATGACAGATCGCTATGCGATCGCGGCCTGCGAAGGTATTATCGCGTGGGGTCAGTAGAGACGATAATCCCGATGGAACCCAAACCGATTGCTTGCGAAGATCGCCTGATCTTTGCGATGGATGTACCCGATGTTGACAACGCAATAGCGCTGGCAACGGAGCTGGGTGATGCGGTGATGTTCTACAAGCTTGGCCTGGAGCTGATGATGACTGGCCGGTATTTCGAGTTGCTGGACTGGCTGACCGGCCGTGGAAAAAAGGTATTCGCCGATCTCAAATTTTATGACATACCGGCAACGGTGGGCCGGGCAGTCAAGGGGTTGTCACAACGCAATGCGACCTTTGCCACAGTGCATGGAAATCATTCGATCATGAAGGCGGCCGCGGAGAACAAGGGCGATCTCAAAATTCTTGCGGTGACCGTGCTGACAAGCATCGATCAGAATGATTTGAACGAGATGGGGTATCAAAGGGATCTCTCCGACCTCGTAGTGTCGCGAGCGCAGGGCGCGCTGGATTGCGGCTGTGATGGTGTGATTTCATCGGGTCAGGAAGCGCCGCGTCTCAGGGAATCCATCGACCATAGATTGCTGGTGGTAACACCGGGTATACGGCCGGCGTCGCAGGGCGATACCGGCGATCAAAAGCGCGTGGTCACAGTTGATCAGGCATTCAGGAACGGAGCCGATTATATTGTGGTTGGCAGACCAGTGCGTGACGCTGAACAACCAAGAGCTGCGGCTGAATCCATACAGCAGATGATTGCCGAAGCGTTCTCCAGTTGAATCACGCTTGTTGAACCTCTGGATGGCAAAGACGAAAAAGTGAAACTATTGTGAGCGAACTCAAAAACGACCGACTGCTACGCGCATTGATGCGGGAACCGGTGGATCGCACGCCGGTATGGATGATGCGTCAGGCCGGCCGCTATTTGCCGGAGTACCGCAAGGTGCGTGAAGCCGCGGGTGGTTTTCTGAAAATGTGTAAAACGCCCGAGCTCGCCTGCGAAGTAACCTTGCAGCCCATAGGCAGGCTGGATGTGGACGCGGCGATATTGTTCTCCGATATCCTGACGGTACCGGATGCCATGGGCCTTGGTCTCTACTTCGAGGCCGGTGAGGGACCAAAGTTTGAAAGACCGGTCAGAAGCGGTGCGGATATCGATCGCATGAAAATGCCGGATCCCAATGACGATCTTGATTACGTCATGGATGCGGTGCGCCTGGTCCGCAAGGAGCTTGATGGGAGCGTTCCGCTGATAGGGTTTGCCGGCAGTCCCTGGACGGTCGCGACTTATGCTGTGGAAGGTGGCAGCAGCAAATCCTTTTCCGTGATCAAGGGTATGGCGTATGGCGCTGCCGATGAACTGCACGCGTTGCTCGCGCGGCTTGCCGTGGCTACGACCGATTATCTCAATGCCCAGATCGAGGCCGGCGTGCAGGCTGTCATGATTTTCGATACCTGGGGGGGTGTATTGAGCCATATCGCTTACCTGGAGTTTTCGCTGCGCTATATGACGCAAATTGTCGATGGCCTGAAACGCGATAACGAAGGGCGCCGGGTACCCGTAATCCTGTTTACAAAGGGCGGCGGTGCATGGCTGGAAGAAATGGCCGGTACCGGTTGTGACGCTCTGGGCATCGACTGGATGACGGAACTGGACGACGCCAAAGAGCGGGTGGGTGACAAAGTGGCATTGCAGGGCAATATGGACCCATCGGTGCTGTACGCATCACCTGCGGTCATAGAGACCGAAGTTGCGCGGATACTGGGGCAGTTCGGTCATGGCAGCGGGCATGTATTCAACCTGGGTCATGGCATACATCCCGAAATCAGCCCGGAGCATGCCAGGTGCATGGTCGAGGCGGTACACCGGCTGAGCCCCCAATATCATCAATAAATACCCCGTTTGACGCGGGTAATCCCGCGTTACAATCCCAATAACGATTGTTCACTGAACAGGTGAGTGCAATGCATTTTGCTGAAATTGATGTTGCAAAACTTGATCGTCTGAATCGAATGAAAATGCTGGCCACCGGCTTGCTGCTGCTCATGACCGCAGTGTTCATGATCAGCAAGCAAATGGAGATCAGTTTTACGTGGCTTACTTATGTGCGCGCGTTTTCCGAGGCGGCAATGATTGGTGCGCTGGCCGACTGGTTTGCAGTGACTGCATTGTTTCGCCACCCGATGGGCATACCCGTGCCGCATACAGCGATCATTCAAAACCGCAAGAACGAGATTGGTGAGAATCTTGCACGTTTTGTAAAAGATAATTTTTTGGTTGTCGAAGCGATGGTGCCAAAGCTGCACAGTGTTGATTTCGCTACCCGCACGGGCCAGTGGTTGAAAAAACAGCCCAACGCCGAAAAAGTGGCAGAGGATGCCGGTGCGTTTGCACGCTGGTTTCTTGGTGTGCTCGATAACACCACGCTGAGGCATTTTTTGCGTGAAAATCTCAACCTGGCAATACGCGAAGTGCCTGTAACGCCCCTGGTCGGGCAGTTTCTTGATTTGCTCACTGCTGGCGGTCACCATCAGGAACTGGTGGATCTGCTGGTGCGCGTGGGTCGCGCGCAACTTGTCGAGAGCAAGTACGCAATCCGGGAACGCATCAAGGATCAAAGCCCCTGGTGGCTGCCCAAATTCGTGGATCAGGAAATCTACGACAAAGTCGTCATCGAGATCGAGGATTTGCTCGACGAGGTCGGCGCGGATGCAGATCACACTGCGAGGCGTCGCTTTAACAAGGGGGTGCAGGAATTCATTCAAAAAATGAAAAATGACCCCGAGGTGATCGCGCGCGGCGAGCAGTTCAAGGACGACATACTGGCGCAGCCCGAGGTACAAAAATACTTTTTCGAGATCTGGCAGCAGATCAGCGAATACCTGGCTTCAGAATCTGCAAACAAGGATTCGCGCATCCGCCGCCGTATAGAGCACGGCATTATCAAGTTTGGCGAAGCATTGCTGGAAAGCCCCGAGATGAGCGTTCAGGTGAACGAATGGATACGTGATGCAGTTATGTATGTCGTGACCCACTACCGGGATGAAATTGGTGACACGATTACCGATACGGTCAAGAACTGGGATGCAAAAGCGACAGCGGATCGCATTGAACTCCAGGTAGGCCGAGACCTTCAATTTATCCGTATCAACGGCACCCTTGTGGGTGGCATCGTTGGCCTGACGATTCATATTGTCTGGCAATTCATGGCCTGAGCCCATGCAAGCAATGAAAAAACAGTGAGGCGTATGTCATGCCATTAGTCCAACCCTTGTCCCCCGATGCCGACGACGAAGTTCGTGAGTTGGCAAATTTTTTCGAAGAGACGCTTGGCTTTTGCCCCAACAGCGTTCTGACCATGCAGCGGCGGCCGGCGATTGCCAAAGCCTTTATCAATCTGAACATGGCGGTCATGGAGAACCAGGGCCGGGTGACCAGTGCCCTGAAGCGTTTGATCGGTTATATCAGCAGCCATGTCGCAGGTTGCCGGTATTGCCAGGCGCATACGATCCGCGCGGCGGAGCGCTATGGTGCAGAAGAACAAAAAATGGCCAACATCTGGGAATACAAAACACACCCGGCATTTTCAGATGCCGAGCGTGTCGCGCTGGATCTTGCTGTCGCCGCATCAACCATCCCGAACGGGGTCGATGAGGAATTACAAAAAAACCTGCACCAGTACTGGGATGATGGCGAGATCGTGGAGATACTCGGCGTTATCGCCTTGTTTGGTTATCTCAATCGCTGGAATGACAGTATGGCGACATCGCTGGAAGAGGGTGCCGTCGAATCGGCGCAGCAGTGGTTGACCAGCGATGGATGGGAGCGCGGCAAACATCTGTGAGCAGGGCAGCCAGAACCGAGGGGCTGAGCATGAGAAAAATACTGAAATGGTTGCTAAGAATTCTGGCCGGGCTGCTGGGGCTGGTAGTTGCGCTGGCCGTAGTTATCTATGTAGCCACGGCGATCATGTTTGGCAAGGTATATGAAATACCACCCTCGACATTCAGCTTGTCAGTATTTGAGACCGATACAGAGGAAGGCAGGCGCATTGCACGAACACGAGGCTGTTATCGGGGTTGTCATGGCGACCTTGATGGCGCAGTGTTTTTTGATGAACCGGGAATCGGACGCCTGGTTGCGCCGAATCTGACAGCCGCTGCTCGCAAGTATTCCGATCCTGAGCTCGAGCAGATTATTCGTCATGGCGTAAGACCCGACGGCAGGAGCTTGATTGGTATGCCATCGGCCAGTTTTTATCATCTCAGCGATCTCGATCTGGCCAATATACTGGCATTCATTCGATCGGAACCTTATATGGAAAACGAGTTGCCGTCTTCACGAATCGACGTCGGTGCGAGGTTTTTTATTCTGCTCGGAGAATTCCCGTTGGAAGCTGCCGAAATCGATCACGATGCACCAAGAATGGTAAACGCGGTTGATGATCCGGTCGCCAGTGGTGAATACCTGGCCACCACCACTTGTGCCGAGTGTCATGGTCTGGATTTGAACGGCAATGATTTTGCGCCGGATCTTGCCATTATGGGGGCCTATACCCGAGAGCAGTTTGAGCACTTGATCGAAACAGGCAAAGGCCTGGGAGATCGTGACGTAGGGCTGATGGGCAAAATGGCCACTGGCAGATTCTCAAAGTTCAATGCGCGAGAGCGCGACGCATTGCATGCGTACCTGAGCCAGAAACCACCAAAGGAAACTGCTGATCAGGGTCTGTAGCCACCGCCAAATGCTGGTTCAACTCATTTTGATTGCTTGTATCGCAGGCATAAAGCAGCAAACATGCTGAGGCAGCGGCAAATATGACTCTGATTGACACGGGATACACTGGATTTGAGCCTTCGGACAACCTATATATCATAGACGGTTCAATAAAAAGAGGAACAGACTCATGGCCGTCAGCCCAGTACCCGACGGGTACCACACCGTCACCCCATATCTGGTTTGCCAGCAAGTCGAACCAATTATCGAATTTGCCAAAAAAGCCTTTGGCGCAGAAATCAATGGATGTCTGAAAAACGAGGACGGCAGTATCCGGCACGCGGAAGTCCAGGTTGGATCGTCAGCAATCATGATTGGCAACCCCGGTGACGGGTCTGCCATGCCATGCATGCTCTATTTGTATGTGACTGACGCCGATGCGGTATATGAGCGCGCGGTAGCGGCTGGCGCGGAAAGCGTGATGGAACCGACCAACATGTTTTATGGCGATCGCAATGCAGCGGTACGCGATTCCGCCGGCAACCAATGGTGGATTGCAAGTCGTGTGGAAGAGCTGACCATCGATGAATTGCAGGCAAGAATGGCCGACCAGGAAGCCGAGAAGGAAAAAGAAGCTGTCTGATACACTGGTTCTGTTATGGAACTAGTCGATGGGCATCCGGGGCATCTGTTGCGTACGGAGCCCGATCATCCTTTTGAGAATGATGTAGAGACGGTCGCGTATCTGCTGAAACGCGATGCGGGAAACCTGCTGCTCTACAGTTCGTCGAAAATCGAAAAAGAAAAACTTTTTATTGCCGGTCAGGGCGGTATCGAGCGCCAGTTCTTGAATCATCGGGATGAGGCATCGGCAAGCTGCGATATTGTGCGGGAGCATTTTGACGCACCGCTGGTTTGTCATGAAGCGGAGCGGGAGGCTGTGGAGAAAAAGTGCCGGGTAGATGAGACATTCAGTGACCGGCATCACCCGTATCGGGATTTTGAAGCCATACCAACACCGGGCCATTGCCCGGGCAGCACATGCTATATCTGGAGTACTCTCGATCACCGCTATTTATTCAGCGGCGATACCATTTATCTGGAAAACGGTGAATGGCGCGTGTATATCAGTGAACAAAATATCCAGACCATGATTCATAGCCTGATGCTGATCGCAATACTGGAATTCGATGTGCTGGTGCCCGGTTTGTATATTGGTGATGTGTCGCTGGCCGAGGTGAATAAAGAGCAGGCGCACAACGAGATTGCTGCGATAATTGAACGCCTGCAGAATGGGGCAACACGCTAGAGGCTGATGTCATGCTTGAGCTGCGACCAGGTTGTGAGAATTGCGACAGAGATCTGCCACCGGATTCGACGGATGCCATGATCTGTGCATTTGAATGTACGTTTTGCGTGGATTGTGTCGATGGTATTTTGTTTGATGTGTGTCCGAATTGTGGCGGCAGTTTTGTATCGCGACCGACCCGCCCGGCCACCGAGTGGCGCGAGGGTGTCAGCCTTGCGCAGCACCCTGCCTCCGACACGCGTGTTCACAAACCGGTGGATATTGCCGAACACCATCAGTTTGCGTTGGACATAAAGAATATCGCTGCTAATAAACGCTAATCATCCGGGCAACCAGGCATGCATCGTTACTTGCTGTTGTGATATGCCACCCATGAACGGAGGTTATACACGTTTGCAAATCGCGGGCGGCATGCTGTTCACAGCGGCTGTCGCGTTTGGCGCTTTCGTGGGGTTTTCACTGTTGCGCAATCTTGCTGTGCAACACGCTGGCCCTTTTGCGGGTTCAGCCGTTTACCTGCTTCTCATACCGGTTGTCTATCTGCTGGTATTGCAGTTTCACCGCCGTATCAATGGGCTGGACAAGATTCAGCTTGGCCTGGGGGTCAGGCCGACGCTGGCAACCGGAGTGGCGGGTTTTGCCGCAGGTACCGGGATGGTTCTGCTTGTACTGTTGTTGGTTGGAAGCTTGCTGGTTGTGTTCAGCGAGGACATTGATCTGGATCTCAGCCTGCGTATGTACCCGATGATCGGGTTCTTTTTGCTCGCCATTGTTACGGCGGCGTGGGAGGAGCTGGTGTTTCGCGGTCTGATATTTGCCTCGCTGCTGTATATGGGTCAGCGGCGCTATTATGCTGCCCTGATCAGCTCGGCGTTTTTCGGTTTGCCCCATGTCTATCTTGGAACCCCCCAATACCCGGTCGTCAATCTCATTGGCATATTCATATTTGGCATGTTGCTGGCGCAGGTCTATTCGTATACCGGGCAGATCGGCTGGGTCATGGGTTTGCACGCGGGCTGGAATTTTTCTGTTGGCGGTCTGGAGCATCTGGTTGCCGGTGCCGGTGGCGCAACGGCTCCGCTCGGGGATTCACCGGAGAAGTTTTCCGAGCTGATGCAGATTTTTGTGATC
>CBDUSC010000048.1:0-9364 GCA_965369735.1 uncultured bacterium | reverse complement strand
GGTGAGAAAAATCGTTTCAGACGTTCAAGCCGTTGCAACTGGCCGACTTGCTCTGCGACCCGCTGCTCCAGTTTGTCCTGCTCGACAACAACCGTGTCTACGCCGAAACCGGTCTGGAACTTGATCTCGTCTATGGCCTGCAGATTTGTCGGGTCCGATACTGCAATGAACATGCGCTTGCCGCGTTTCATGAGCGGCAGTACACGGTGCTTTGTCAGCAGCTGTTCATTGACCAGCTTGACGACATCGAGATCGATATCGATGGCTTCGAGGTTGAGCAGCGGTACGCCGAATTCATGCGAAGCAGCAACAGCGACATCCAGCGCATCCGCCAGTTCTTTTTCGATCAGATGTGCAACCAGCGTCTTGTTGTCATCCTTGGCTGCTCCCTGTGCTTCCAGGATAGCTTCCTCGGTGATAATGCCTTCCTGCACGAGTCTCCTCGGCAGACCGGCCAACGCTGCTTTTGCTGCTGTTACCGCCATGCGCGTACCCAATTCAGTCCAATGGCTAATTTACCAATAACCAGCAGCAAACTGTACAGATTCGGGTCGAAAAATAAAGTGATTCGTTCGGCACTTTTTGATTAATAATTCGTAACTTGGCGATCTTTTGGAGATTTTTCACCCGGCATATGCATCTGAAGCGCCGGAAAGCGCCGAAAAGTGTGACGTAGTTCACAAAACAACCGTTTTTGGCCCCCATATCGAATTCAGTCATTTTCGCGGCACATGGGTGGCAAATACCAGTCGGCCACCATGCTGCCCGGTGATCCGGTAACACGGATTTCCTTTTCCAGCGGATCCAGACCTTTTGGGGCGGGTCCCCTGCCGCAGCGCCACACTACGCGGCCGCTGGCTGTGCCATACGGGGTTAACACCAGCGATTGACCGCTGATACGGGCACTGGCCTGATGCCCGAAGATGATAATTACCTGGCCATCCAGAATTTCGATCGTACTGACAAAACCGTCTCCGGCCAGATCCGGCGCGTCGGGCATGCCCGTGGCTTGCAGGTTCTCCGGCACCCGATCCGTACGCTGGTATACCTCTTCCACGCTGCGCCGGGTTTGCGCGGTGACATCCAGCGCGGACCTGACCTGGCGCCGGATAAGGTGGATCTCGATCGAAACAACTGCCAGGCCGACCAGCACCACGAGTACCGCTATGGCGGTGACCAGCTCTATGGCCGTATAGGCACGTTGCGTACTGCGCATGGTTGAACCTGGTTGGATGGTTGCGTGAACGGTTAAAGGTACTGTAAAGCCTGCGATGGCGACAGTCGGGCAGGGCTGGCGGTCTGGCAGCCGGGCATAAAAAAAGCCCCTCCAGGGGAGGGGCTTCTTGACTCGACGGTCCTTTGTCAGGTACTAGCGGCAGGTTGCCGGTGTGTACTTGCCAAGGATTGTAGTCGCTACTGCGCCTGATGCGCCGGTGCCAGCTTCAGCCGAGCCAGCCGGGTTCAAGGCTGTACCGCAGACCCAGATAACGTCGCTGTTGAGGCTGACCAGAGGCTTCAGTGACAGTGTCTGGTTAAGGACGACCTGGTTAGCCTGGTTACCATAGGTAATTATGATCGTACCTGCGTTGACTGCCAGACCGGTGACATATTTGCCTGAAGGGGCGTTGAGAATGCCAAGGGCGGCGAGGTTGGCCGGCCACAAACCCGTCTGGGCAAACGTTTCAGAAACGTTGGCTTTAACGGCGCTGGCCAGGTTCATGCCTTCCGTGACCTGTGCACGAATGGTGTAATCCTGATATGCCGGGATCGCAATCGCGGCCAGGATGCCGATAATCGCCACAACGATCATCAGTTCGATAAGGGTGAAACCCTGTTGAATCTTTTTCATCGATCTCTCCTTTAGAGCGTTTAATCATACGGCGCTCAGCGCCAGTACCCTTATATTGCAAAGCGCATGCCACTTTTGATGGAGGGAGGTATAAGTGATTGAAATAAAATGATTAATTAAATTCTATGGCCACTTCGAATTAACTTAATTTGTTGCCAGACACCGACGATGGCGACGGCTGGCGTCACAAAGTGACACAATGCGTCACTGGTATGCGTCACTATATGCTGGTGTGCCGCCGGGTACCCCGTCGTTACTCGATTCCGAGTTTTTTAATGCGATAGCGCAATGCCCGGAAACTGATACCCAGTAATTTCGCCGCGGCTGTCTTGTTATGACGCGTCTGTTCCAACGCATTGATAATGGCGTCGCGTTCCATGGATTCCAGTTGATCGCCAAGACCGTCGCCGCCATTATTGGCGCCTGCTGCTATATTGCCCGGGGTTTTTTGCTCGCGTATCTGCAAATCATCCGCGCCGATTTCATCACCGCTGCACATCGTCAGCGCGCGCTCCAGCACGTTTTCCAGCTCGCGTACATTACCGGGGAAAGAATATGACCTGAGTGCGTCAGCGGCATTATCCGATAGCACAGGCGTCGATATATCCAGCCGACGCGCAAGTTTGCGGAGCACATGATTCGCCAGCAAAATGACGTCGTCATCGCGCTCTCTCAGGGGCGGAACCCTGAGTTCAATAACGTTTATCCGGTAATAAAGGTCTTCCCGAAACAAACCATCGGTTACCAGATCAGCGAGGTGTTTATGGGTGGCGCTCAGAACACGGATATCGACTGAGATTTCTTTGGTCTCACCCACGGGCCGTATGGTTTTTTCCTGTATGACGCGCAACAGCTTGACCTGCATGTGCAGCGGCAGATCGGCCACCTCGTCCAGGAACAGGGTGCCGCCTTCGGCACTGACCAGCAGACCCGGCTTGTCTGCTATGGCACCGGTAAAAGAACCTTTTTTGTGGCCAAAGAACTCGCTTTCCATCAGCTCGGTGGGAATCGCGCCGCAGTTCACCGGTACAAACGGGCCGGCGCTGCGAGGGCCGCTGTCGTGGATGAGGTGAGCGACAAGTTCCTTGCCAGTTCCGGATTCGCCACAGATATGTACCGGCGCCTGGCTGCGCGCCACTTTGGCGATCAGCTCGTTGACGCGCTGCATGGCCGTTGATTCACCCACCAGCGCACTGCTGTCACCTGGTGTTTTGTCTGCTGCGCGCAACCGGATTGCAGTGCTGACAAGCTTGCGCAGAACTGCCAGATCCAGTGGCTTGCTGACAAAATCAAACGCACCCAGCTTGAGTGCGCGCACCGCCAATTCCACGCTGCCGTGCGCGGTAATGACGGCGACCGGTGTTTCCGCAGCATGGGTCTGCATCCATTCCACCAGATCCAGACCATTACCGTCTGGCAACTGCATATCTGTCAGGCACAAATCAAATCGGCCGCTGCCCAGTAATGCCTTGCCGGTTTTCAGGTCAGCTGCAGTCTCGGTCGCGATATCCATCTGTTGCAAGGTGAGAGACAGCAGCTCACAGATATCCGGCTCGTCGTCTATGACCAGTGCAGCAGGTTTAGTCATTCTGCATGGCTTCCCAGCGTTTCGGATCGGAAAAAATTATTCTGAATACGCTGCCGCCCCGATCGCGTGGCAAATAGATCAAGGTGGCGCGGTTGCACTCGCACAGCTCGCGACAGATAAACAGGCCAAGCCCGGTTCCGCCGGTCTCACCTGTAAAGAAGGGTTCAAATATTTGTTCAGCAGAAACGTCCTCGATGCCCGGACCACGGTCGGCAACCTCGAGATAGGGCCGGTTATTTTGACGCGTGCGGCCAGCGCGCAGCTCGATGGTAGGCAGCGGCGTGTCGCTTGCATACTTGATCGCATTTTCACAAAGATTCCACATGATCTGGTGCAGGTGTGTGGGATCTATCAGTACCTCGATACCCACACGCGCATCATTCCAAACAATACGATCCTGATCAATCTGCTGGGTTTCGCGAAACTCGGACAAAAAGTCCTCAATCCATTCATCCAGCTTGAGACGTTCCGGTTTGGTGGTATCCCTGCGCGACAGCTGAAGAATGTTGTCGATAATTGCGCTGACTCGGTCGGCGTTGCTCTGGATAATCACTGTCAGCCGTTTTTCCTGTGGACCAAGAATCTCTGACTCGCCCAGCAACTGGCCCGCATGGCTCATGGCGCCAACCGGGTTGCGTATTTCGTGCGCAATACTTGCGCTTAGTCGCCCAAGAGAAGCCAGCTTGCTTTGCTGAACCCGTTCGCTCAAATGGCTCGCATCTTCCAGAAATATCAGCATGGCGCCCGTGCCATTACGGCCCAGTGGCGCAAAATGTGGATTGATGATGCGGTCACCACCTGCGGCGACGAATGAGGGCTGCGAGCGTTGAAAATCCACCGGCTCCGCTCGCCAGCTTTTCAGGAGTGTCAGAAGTTTTGGTGATACCTGTTCCAGTGGGTTACCCGGCAACCGGCTTTTGACGCCGAGCATTTTTGCCGCGGACTCATTTATCAGGCGAATGCTGTCGTTTGCGTCTACGACAACGATGCTCTCGCGCAAATGTTGAATAATGTAATCGTTGAGTTGTGCGAGATTGCGCAAATCGACGCCGCGCTGACGCGCCAGTGCCTCGCTTTCCTGGATACGCTTTGCCAGTGGTGAAACGGCAAATGCAATGGTTATCAAAATGCCGCTCAAGACGCCGGCGGGCGTAAACTCCGCCGCAGTAGTCAAACCTGCCAACACGGATATGCTTTGTTGCAGAAGAATTGCGAACGTTGCAATTGCAGCAAACAAAACAGCCAAGCGCTGCGAGATCGTCAGGCTGCAGGCAGCGACGGGTACGATAAGCAAGCTGCCAAGACCGCTATTGATACCGCCGCTGGCGTGCATCAGCAACGCAATGATTGCTATGTCGATTGTAAGCTGCATATAGGTTTGCGATGTCAGCGTAGGCCAGCGTTTGCGAACAGCAAACAGGTTCAGAAAACCGAAAACCATGTAGCCGGATATGGCGCCAACAAACAGGACGGGGCGCAGACCGCCAACCATGTGCGGGTCTGCAAAGGAGAAAAACAGGGTAGCGAGAAAAAGGCCGACGACGACCCGATAGGCGTTCAGCAATTGCAGGATACGCCAACTGAGATCCGGCTTCGTTCTGCCGAAGTCGAACCCGTGGTCGGTATCCGGATGCCGACCGGCAGATGTAACCGCTATATCGCTTGCGTGCATCTGAATTTGTTGGCCCGGTCCCTCGTTTCCAAGCCGCTATTCTAATGGATACGGCAGATCGCTGAAACTGGCTAATTATGCAGCTATCCTTCACAATACGCGCCTTTATTTCCAGCCATTCGAATAAAAAAAATGAATCTCCACGAATATCAATCCAAACAGCTGTTTCGCGAATACGGAATACCGGTCCCGCAGGGTCTGCCCGCTCACACACCAGATGACGCAGCAAAAGCTGCCCAGGAAATTGGCGGTGAGCTATGGGCAGTCAAAGCCCAGGTGCATGCGGGCGGTCGCGGCAAAGGGGGCGGTATCAAGCTGGCGCGCAGCGCCAGGGAAGTCAAGGAAGCCGCACAGGCAATGCTGGGGACCATGTTGGTGACACCGCAAACCGGACCGGAGGGGTTGCCGGTCAACACCGTGTTTGTGGAGCAAGGGTCCAATATTGATCGCGAATTGTATTTGAGTCTGCTGATTGATCGTGAGACCGAGCGTACCCTGATCATGGCCTCCGCAGCCGGTGGCATGAACATCGAGGAAGTCGCGGTGGAGACACCCGAGAAGATTTTCACGACATCAGTGAATCCTGCCGCCGGTGTGCAATCCTACCAGGCGCGTCGTCTTGGTTTTGGCATGGGTCTGGACAAAGCTCAGACTGCCCAATTTACAAAAATTGTTCTGGCTTTGTACAAGGTGTTTTTGGAAAAGGATGCCAGCCTGATAGAAGTCAACCCGCTGATCGTGACCGGTAATGGTTCAGTAATGGCGCTGGACGCAAAAATCAATATCGATGACAACGCGCTGTTTCGTCAGCCGCGCATGCTTGAGTGGCGCGACCCCAGCCAGGAAGACGAAAAAGAAAACGAAGCCAGTGCACACGACCTCAATTATGTATCGCTTGATGGGGATATTGCGTGCATGGTCAATGGCGCGGGTCTGGCCATGGCAACCATGGATCTCATCAAGCTACACGGCGGGCAACCGGCAAACTTTCTTGATGTCGGCGGTGGTGCAACCGCAGAGAGAGTGACCGAGGCATTCAAGCTTATTTTGTCCAACGAAAACGTCAAGGTCATCATGGTCAATATTTTTGGCGGTATTGTTCATTGCGACATTATTGCCGAGGGCATTATGCAGGCTGTAAAAGGGATCGGCGTAACCGTTCCGGTGGTCGCCAGGCTCGAGGGTACCAATGTTGAAAAAGGCATGGGCATGCTGGCGGAAAGCGGCCTTGATATCGTGGCTGCCGAGAGTTTGACGGACGCCGCGCAAAAAGCGGTCAAGGCAGCCGGCGGCTGAGCGAGGAAAGAACCAGGCGATGAGCATTCTAGTCGACAGTAATTCAAAAGTGGTCTGCCAGGGTTTTACCGGGAAACAGGGTACTTATCACTCCGAGCAATGCATGGAGTACGGCACGCAGATCGTAGGCGGCGTTACGCCGGGTCGTGGCGGATCGCAACATCTGGGATTGCCCGTGTTCGATACGGTACATGAAGCGGTTGCCGAGACCGGTGCAGACGTGTCGATGATCTATGTTCCCGCACCATTTGCCGCCGATGCGATACTCGAAGCAGCCGATGCCGGCGTCAAACTGGTCGTGTGCATTACGGAGGGGATACCGGTGATGGACATGGTGCGGGTAAAGGCTGCGTTGAATGACTATGATTGCCGCCTGATAGGACCGAACTGCCCCGGCATCATCACCCCGGGCGAAACCAAAATCGGCATCATGCCTGGCTTTATCGCAAAACCTGGCCGCGTCGGCATCGTTTCGCGCTCGGGTACGTTGACCTATGAGGCCGTATACCAGACAACCTGTAATGGACTTGGGCAAACTACCTGCGTGGGTATCGGTGGTGACCCGGTGCGCGGTTTGAATTTCATCGATTGTCTCGAGATGTTCGAGAAAGATGAAAAAACCGAGGCGATCATCATGGTTGGCGAAATCGGAGGTACTGACGAAGAAGCCGCCGCAGAATTCATCAAGGACAATGTCAGCAAGCCCACTGTGGCTTATATTGCGGGCGTAACTGCGCCACCGGGCAAGCGCATGGGTCATGCCGGTGCCATTGTTTCAGGTGGCAAAGGCACCGCCGAAGCGAAATTTGCAGCGCTTGAAGCAGCAGGTGTAGCAACTGTTCGCTCACCCGCAGAAATGGGCGATGCAATCAAGGAACGCATGGGCGCCTGAACGGGTCTGCGTAACGGGCAATTATCGTGTCCGAAACAATTAAAATCATTCTTGCCCAACAAGACTATTGTGTCGGCGATGTGTCCGGCAATGCCGATCGTATTGTCGAAACTGTTCAGCGTGCTCGGGATGAATCCGGGGCGGACCTCGTTACATTTCCCGAATTGACATTGAGCGGTTATCCGCCTGAAGATCTTTTGTTCCATCGCGGCCTGCGACTCAAGGTTGCCGAGGCGATGGAATACATCACAAAAAAAATAAACGGAATAACCGCGATTATCGGTTTTCCGGAATATGACGGCGATGTTATCCATAACTCCGCCGCGTTGATTGGCGACGGCAAAATCCTTCGCGTGTATCGCAAGCAATGCCTGCCAAATTACGGAGTATTCGATGAGGAACGCTATTTCAAACCGGGTGAGGAGCCCTGTGTATTTGACATCAATGGTATCCGGATCGCGGTGACGATTTGCGAGGATATCTGGCTGCCGGGACCATCGCTGCAAGCGAAGGAAGCAGGTGCGGAGTTGATTCTGTCCATAAATGGCTCGCCTTACGAGATCGACAGCCAGCGAGTGCGTGAAAAAGTCATGCGGGACCGGGTTGCAGATTCGGGTTTGCCGCTTTTGTATGTCAACCAGATCGGCGGGCAGGACGAACTCGTATTCGATGGCGGTTCCACGGTCATGGATGCGTCGGGCAGCATCACGCAACGCGCAGTCGCATTTGAAGAGTCTCTGCTTGAGGTCACGATTGCTCGTGAAAATGGCATCGTGGCACCTCAGCCTGGTGAAATTGCTGACCCGTTGCCGGATGTTGAAAGCGTATACACGGCTGTCGTCACAGGTGCCCGGGACTACGTCAACAAAAACGATTTCTCAGGTGTCATTATTGGCTTGTCCGGTGGCGTGGATTCTGCGTTGACACTGGCGGTTGCTGTTGACGCGCTTGGCGCGGATCGGGTGCGCGCCGTCATGATGCCGTCGCGTTTTACATCGGATATGAGTCTTGAGGATGCACGCATGCAGGCGGACACCTGTGGTGTCCAGTACGATGTGTTGTCCATTGAGAGCATGTTCGAGGCAAGTCTTGAAACCCTGGAACCCATGTTCGCTGGTTTGCCAAAAGATACGACCGAAGAAAATATCCAGGCACGATGCCGCGGCATATTGCTGATGGCCATATCGAACAAGACAGGTCACATGCTGCTGACAACCGGTAATAAAAGCGAGATGGCGGTCGGTTACGCGACCTTGTACGGCGATATGGCCGGTGGTTTTGCGCCGATAAAAGACTGCAGCAAAACGCTGGTGTATGAACTGGCCCGATTTAGAAACGGCGTATCCCCGGTAATACCGGAACGCGTGCTGACCCGCGAGCCATCGGCGGAGCTTGCGCCGGATCAAAAAGACAGCGATTCGTTGCCGGCTTACGATGTGCTGGATCCTATCCTGGAGGCGTTTATCGAGGATGATCTGTCGGTGGATCAGATTGCCGATCTTGGTTTTGACCGGCAAGTCGTTGGCCGTGTACTCGAAATGGTCAAGCGAAACGAGTACAAGCGCCGTCAGGCACCACCCGGTGTGCGAATCAGTGGCAGGGCATTTGGCAGGGACTGGCGCTACCCGATCACATCAGGGTACCGCGCCGATTGATTAATGCGCTGCCAGTACTTTTGGACGAGTGCTTACGGGGTCGTTGTGGCGGGCGGTTTGGCTTCAGCCTGCAAACGCAGTTTTCCATCGATGCGATCACGGTTCACTACCAGTATTCGCTCGGCATCGTGCGCCAGGTCAGCCATCCGAAGCTCGCCATATGCGTCAACAAGAATTTCCAGCGCATCCAGTGATGATGGAGTTTCCTGGTAGTTCTCGAGCACCCACTTGGCACGATTGATTGCCGCTACCCAGGCACCGCGCCTGATGTAGTACTTCGCAACATTTATCTCGAATTGGGCAAGGCGGTTACGCAAAAATACCATGCGTTGCCGCGCGTCTTCAGCATACGGGCTGTCAGGAAAGCCATTCACCAGGCCACCAGGAAGCCCCATGAGCCGGTAGTCATTGT
>CBDUSC010000047.1:0-9427 GCA_965369735.1 uncultured bacterium | reverse complement strand
CAGTGACAAATACGATCATTGGCATATCGTGACCGGCAAGATTCCTGAGAATATCGAAACCGCTAAGCCCTGGCATCTGAATGTCCAGGAACATCAGATCAGGTTTGTGCTCTTTGACCGATTCAAGCGCTTCACGTCCATTGCCGCACTGGGCGACAATTTCTATGTCATCTTCGTTTTGCAGCCTGATTTCCAGACCCCGTCTTGCCAGTTGCTCATCATCAACGATGATGGTTCGGATACTCATATCTTGATTCCACTCGTCATTTCACATCCCGGACTACTTTAGATCGGCCCGGCCCCATACTCAAGAATCCTCGACCTCGAACGGGATCTGGATACAGATCTCCAGGCCGTTTGGTTTGAGGTTCCTGAGGCCAAAATACTGATTGTCAGCATACATCTGGTGCAGACGCTCTCGTGTGTTTCTCAGCCCCACTCCGCCGCTGGGTTTGGGTTTTTCCGCATCCTTACCGATCCCCGGTCCATTATCCCTGAGGCTGATTTCCAATACGCTGCCAATGACTTCGGCGGAAACCTCGATTTTGCCACCGGCTTCGTGCGGGGCAACCGCATATTTGATTGCGTTTTCGATCAGCGGTTGCATGATCAGGCTGGGCACCAGCGCCTGCAATGCATCGGGGTGAACATCATAGGAAAGCTGCAGGCGCTCCTGGAATCGCACCTTTTCGATTTCCAGGTACAAATTCAATGCATCAAGCTCCTGCTGCAGGCTGAGTTTTTTCATCGGGTCATTATCCAGCGTATAGCGCAGGAAACGGCTCAGCCGTGTCACTGATCGATTTGCCAGGTCGTTTTTGTTATCCAGGATCAAAGTGGAAATCGCGTTCAGTGTGTTGAACAAAAAATGCGGGTTGAGCTGGTATCGCAGCATTTTGAGCTGTGCTTCATGCGCTGACGCATTGGCCGCCAACGCACGCTTTGTCTGCTCCTGCAGATTCTGATAGTACTTGATGCCAAAATACAGACCGCTCCAGAGCAGGAATACGTAGGCAGAGCCGACGCCACCGCTGAAATAATCCGTGATGTCCTTTGGTTCATACCACGCCTTGTACATCTCCCACTCGATCTGGTTGGAGATAAAAATCCATGCCATGGCTGCAGACAACGAGGAGATCAGCGCACCGGATATTTGTATCCATAGCGCGCGATTCCAGAGGAATCGATACAGGTATCGCAATGGCAGGCTGAGCACCATGCCACTGAATGCAGATGTGAAAATCAGAAGTGTGTAGGAAACCGGTTTGTCGTGCGCCAGGGCGCCAACATACGCGGCCAGCGTATAGCCACTCCACCCGGTCAGGTGAAGAAACCAGAACAACGCCTCTTTATTTGCAAAAAATTTCTGATATTTCATAAGTGGATGCCATGCATCCGGACATTATATTCAGTTTCGGCAAGCGATCCGGGGCGGGATTTCATCTATATTGGCGGCCCGTCCTGATATCGTAACGCCCGACCGAAAACCCGCTATTGGAATGCTTGGGAATTCAAACAGTTAACGATTCCACAAAGCCTTCCAGGTAGGGTCGTCGATGACCTGCTTCGCATAGAGAAAACACGGTGCTGATTTCCGTTTGTGCAGTTTTGAGCTCTACCGATACCGGCATGGGTATTGGTTTGCGAAATCGTACCCGGATCCGCGCGGCATCCATGGAGCACAATGACTCCAGCGCAGCAACCGATCGTGCCAGCGACCACATGCCGTGCACGATTGGTTTGTCGAATCCAAATTGTCTGGCGCTGAATACGCTGAGATGTATCGGGTTGAAATCACCGGAGGCTCGTGCATATCGCCGGCCGGTATTGGATGGAATATCCCAGCGGCTGCTGATCCTGTCGGGGCGATCGCGAAACTCGTGGCCGATTCGACTGCTGCGCTTTCCTTTTTGACGCGCGCCGCGTGACGGCGCAATAAAGCTCGTCACTTCTTCCCAGACCCGCTCCCCGTTACAGACCACGAGTGTAACCAGGTCAAAGCGCTGGCCTTTTTCGGTTTCGCGCTGGGGACCAATTTCGACTGCGATGTCGAGAATCGCGTTTTCAGGTATCGGGCGTCGCTGGATGATCTCGTTTTCGATGTGTATCAGACCGGGCAATCGAACCGGGAATGCCTTGTGTGTCAGTACCGCCAGTTGCAGGGGCGCAGCCATGACATGCGGATAGGTAATGGGCAGACCGTCGCCGGGGCCAAAACCACAGGTTTCGCGATATTTTTTCAAACGTGACAAGTCCACGTTTTGCTGTTTGAGGGACGCCATGATGCGTGGCGATTGCTCACCATCGGGTACCAATGAGGGGCGACGGGCCAACATGGCGCCCAGAAGCATGGGGGCCAGGGTCGGTGATCGGTTTAGCTCGATCTCGATCATATCGTTCGCCCCAGGGTTGACCTTTGTGTCAGGGTACGACCTGATCGATGATTAGTGCAATGCTGTCGCCGTTGCTGGCGTTTGCCTGAGCAAAGATATCACCGGTCTGGGCAACCGGTTGACCGCTACGTGATACACGAGCCACGATCTGTACTTCATCGAAGCCGGATATTTTCCTGGTCGCCATCATCGCATGCTCATCGGTGAGTCTCACCGAGAGCGGGAGATCAGCGACCCTTCGCCTGACCACCGCAATGGGTGGTCCCGCACCGCTGACATCGCGGGCCAATATGAATAATGTGAAGTTGCCGCTGACTGAATTACGCACCGAATCCGCGAGTGTCACCTGGACAGCAATCCCTGTTTCACCCTCAGATGATGCTACTGCCGGAGCT
Organism: uncultured bacterium; assembly: GCA_965369735.1. Taxonomy (GTDB): domain Bacteria; phylum Pseudomonadota; class Gammaproteobacteria; order Steroidobacterales; family CBDUSC01; genus CBDUSC01. Next base: position 6,639 of record CBDUSC010000047.1, on the reverse strand, counting down.
GTATCGACATCGCCACCCATCTGGCCACCGACCTGGCCACCAAGGGATTCGATTCTCTGCAGCAAAAGTTTTTGCATGGCCTCGGGCGGTGCCAGTGTCATCAGTTTTTTGTAGCGGGTAACGGCAACTGCGTTATCGCCTCTTCGTTCGGCCACCAGGCCGCCATACCAAAGTGCCTTTGGATCGTCGGGCGAACTGGCGATCGATTGCTCTACCAGCTCGCCTGCCTCGCCGTCCAGTGTATTTTCATCATCCAGTGCCATGGCTTCGGCCAGCGACAGCGTGATTTCGGGGTCCTGGCCAGCGCTCTTTGTATAGGCTTGCCGGAACGCAGGAACCGCTTTGGCATATTCTTGCATCACGACGTAGCTTCGGCCAAGCATGTACCAGTCCTGCACGCTGCCCCCGGTTGAAGATACCCGCTGCTCGAGTTTTAGAATCGCTTCGTCCAGCGAGGGTATGGGGGCCTCCTGGTTATCGCTGCCGCTATTGCTGTCCCAGTTCCAGTTACTGAGGTTCATGTAAACGCCCAATGCAAGCGCGGGCACGAATACGAAGGAACTGATGATCGCCAGGTTCTTGGATCCGTGTTCCTCATCTTTGGCTTGTCCTGCACGCAGCTTCAGGACAATGATCGCCACCGCGATCGCGCACATCATCGCAGCGTATAAAATAAACAGATTCACAAAAGATCCCCGGAGTCTTGCTCAATCAACGCTTCATCAACATCGATGCTCACATCCAGCTTTCTGCGTCGCGCCACGATAAAAAAGGCGCACGCCAGACCAATCAGCAAAAGAATGATCGGTGCACCCCACAACGGCCAGGTCACTGGCTTTACCGGTGGCCGATACAATACAAAGTCACCATAGCGGGCAACCATGAACTCGCGCACTGCTTTATCGCTTTCGCCTTTTAGCAGGAGCTCGCGAACTTCGCGCCGCAGATCGACGGCCAGTGGTGCGGTTGAATCGGCGATTGTCTGGTTTTGACACACCAGGCATCGCAGCTCATTGGTCAGGACTTCGTATCGTGCCCGCAATGCAGGATCTTCCATTGGCGGTTTGTTGTCGATCGCATATGCCGCCAGGGGGAGCATAAAGGCGACAATGGCAATCACCGACCAGGGTCGCACCGATCGAAAGAGTTGCCATGGTCTACTGATCATATGCGTCACTGGCTGGTTTCCTTAGCCTTGAATACCAAAGGCAAAAATTCATTTTGCCAAATGTCCATCGTCAACGGGCTGAGATGCTTGTGCAAAACCGTACCGTCGGCGTCGATCAAAAAAGTTTCCGGCGCACCATACACGCCCCAGTCGATGGCAACCCGACCTTCCATATCGACCGCAGTGGCCACATAAGGGTCGCCCAGTTTTTCCAGCCACACGCGTGCCATGTCGCTGTCGTCTTTCCAGTTGAAACCATAGATAGGCACAATATTCTGATTGGCGATCGCCAGCAGCGCATCGTGCTCCTGGCGGCAACCGACACACCATGTGGCCCAGACATTGAGCAGGACAATTTCACCATTGAAATTTGTAGTGCCGACCGTGGCGTCAGGGTTCAGCAGATCAGGTAATTCGAACTGGGGTGCCGGTTTGCCGATCAGCGGCGACGGTACCCGGGTTGGATCCTTGCCCAGACCGATATAGAAAAAACCGACCAGGATCAAAAATATCGACAGCGGCAGCAGGGTTCGTATCATCGCGCAGCCTCCCCGGCCGCTCCTGCAGGAATTTTTGCTCGCGCCCGGGACCGGTAGCGTTTGTCGGTGGCTGCAACAAGACCACCAAATGCCATGAATAACGCGCCAAGCCAGATAAACCGGATAAGCGGTTTGTACTGGATGCGCAAACTCCAGCGATTGTCACCCAGGGGTTCACCAAGCGCGACAAACAGATCGCGGGTCCAGCCCGCATCGATGCCGGCTTCTGTCATAGAATTTTTTTGCACCCGGTAGACGCGTTTTTGTGGTGTCAGGATCGCGACCTGATGCGAATCGCGCCTGACCTCAATTTCGGCTTCGACCGCCTCGAAGTTAGGACCTTGCACATCGCGCAAACCGCGAAATGTAAACTCATAGCCTTCGACAGTCACTGTCTCGCCGGGTGACATACCCAGGTCTTCTTCAGTGCCGAATGTGCTGGTTACGGTGACACCAAGGATGAACAAACCCACACCAAAGTGCGCAATGAACATGCCGGTCAAACCCCGGGACAAACTGGAAAAGTGGCCGGTTCTGCGTTTATGAGTAATTGGAATGATCAGCGATGAAATCATCACCCATAGTGCAGTCACAACACCGATAGTGGTGATCGCGTTGGAACCGGCATACAGGAATAGCGAGGTCATCACTCCCAGTACGATTGCCAGCACAGCCGGCCAGCGCAGCCGTTGCCACAGTTTTGCACCGTCGGCGCGTCTCCACGCACTGTGCATACCAACGCCCACCAGTATTGCCAGCGGCAACATCGGGACCATGAACACCATATTGAAATACGGCGGGCCCACAGAAATTTTTCCCAGATCCAGGGCATCGATGAACAACGGGTACAGCGTACCCAGCAATATCAGACCGGCTGCAACCACCAGCAGCATATTGTTCAGCAGCAAAAAGGTTTCGCGCGACAGCAAACTGAATCCTGCCTCAGACTTCAGCTTTGGCGCACGCCACGCATACAGTGTCAGTGCGCCACCGATAACGATGGTGAGAAATGCCAGGATGAACACCCCGCGTGCCGGGTCTACTGCAAACGCGTGTACCGATACCAGGACACCCGACCGGACCAGGAACGTGCCCAGCAAACTCAAGGAAAAAGCGCATATCGCCAGCAACAAAGTCCAGCTTTTGAACAGGCCCCGGGTTTCGGTTACCGCAAGCGAATGAATCAGCGCGGCGCCCGCCAGCCACGGCATGAATGAGGCGTTCTCGACCGGGTCCCAGAACCACCATCCGCCCCAGCCCAGTTCGTAATAGGCCCACCAGCTACCCAGGGCGATACCGACAGTCAAAAACACCCAGGCCATAATGGTCCATGGCCGGGTCCAGCGGGCCCAGGCCTGATCCAGGCGCCCTTCCAGCATGGCGGCGATGGCAAATGCAAACGCCACTGAAAGACCCACATAACCCGCGTACAAAATCGGCGGGTGTATGACCAGGGCCGGATCCTGTAGCAGCGGGTTGAGATCCCGCCCGTCTACAGCCGCCGGGATCAGCCGCAAAAACGGATTGGATGTACCCAGGGTAAAAAGCAGGAAACCGGTGCTGACGAAACCCAGCACGCCGATGACGCGGCTGGCAAAGCGCAGGGGCAAATTCCGGCTGAGCGCGGCGACGCTCAGGGTCCAGATCGCCAGCAGAAAAATCCATAATAAAAGAGAGCCTTCGTGTGCACCCCAGACGGCCGCAATGCGATAGCCCCATGGCAGAGCGCTGTTGGAGTTCTGTGCAACATACAAAACTGAAAAGTCATTTTGTAAAAATGCAACCACCAGCAATACAAACGCAAAAAGCACAAACACAAACTGGCCGGTAGCAGCGGGACGCGACAGCGCCATCCACGAGTAACGATTCGTCTGGGCGCCATAAATAGCAAAAAATGTCTGCAACAGTGACAGACACAAAGCAATGATCAACGCAAAATGGCCGAGTTCAGGGATCATGATTTACGGACTCCTGCTATGGACTACCGCCACCTGTATCGCCACCAGGCTCAGGCGAACTGTCATGCGCGTCCTCCAAAGCTTCAGCAACTTCCGGCGGCATGTAGTTCTCATCGTGTTTTGCCAGAACTTCATCGGCTCCAAACACTCCATCATCGTCTATCTGACCGTGCGCAATGATGCCCTGACCTTCGCGGAACAGGTCCGGTAACAAACCAGTGTAGCTAACCGTCATGGATTCAGCGAAGTCGGTCACGACAAAGCGCACCTCCAGACTACCGCTTTCTCGTGTAACGCTGTCATCAGCCACCATGCCACCCAGGCGAAAGGTCTTGCCAATCGGCGCTTCGCCGGCGGCGACCTGTTTAGGGCTATAGAAATAGAGCAGGTTTTCCTGGAATGCCAGCAACGCGAGCGTTGCGGCGACCGCCACGCCAAACAGGACCAGCCCGACTGCAAACATTCTTTGCCTGCGTGGCGTCATGACGGGTTCTCCTCAAGGCTGAGACGGCGCTCAAGAAGTTTGAGGTTGGTGGAAAGTTGCCGCTTGGCCACAATAACGTTGGCGATCAGCACTACAGCCGCAATGCCAAACGCGCTCCACACGTAGCCTGCATAACCCCCCATATGAAGAAAGTCTGATAAGTTCATAATATTTATACAATTTCCTTAAGCCAATTGGCCTTGCGCTCGCGAAGCAGGATTTCGCTGCGCAGGCGAATCATCAACCGCCAGCCAAAATAGAACATGAAACCCAGCATCATTAACAAAAGCGGCCACAGCATATCGCCCTCTATCGAGGGTTTGCCCATTTTGCTCACCGTGGGTCCCTGGTGTAGTGAATTCCACCACATAACCGAGTAATGAATAATAGGTACATTTACTACTCCAACCAGGGCGAGTACCGCGCTTGCACGATCTGCCCGACCTCGATCATCGATGGATGCGCGCAGGACCATGTAACCGAGATACAAGAACAGCAGTATGAGTTCCGATGTCAGGCGGGCATCCCAGGCCCACCAGGTTCCCCACATGGGTTTGCCCCAGATCGATCCGGTGACGAGCGCAAGAAAGGTAAAAGACGCACCAAGGGGCGCGCAACTGGCCGCCACTGCATGCGCCAGCTTGATACGCCATATCAGGCCGATGCCTGCGGCGCTTGCCATGGTCACATAGACAAACATCGACATCCATGCGTTGGGTACGTGTATATAAATAATGCGAAAACCATCACCCTGTTGGTAATCAGCGGGCGCCAGAACCAGGCCCCCGTAGGCCGCTATTGCCATGGACAGCATGGCGATCCCGCCCAGCCACGGTGACAACATCCCCGCGATACGATAGAAATGCGGCGGCGATGCCATTTTGTGATACCAAAGATAAAGAGTCTTCCACATGGTCTTAATCCAGGCTGATCCTCACTGCCGCAGCGCTTGCCAAAGGGGTCAGGCTGACTGCACCGGCCAGCAATGCGCCCAGCAGCAGCAGCGGTCCCCGAACGGCCTCACCTGCAATCGCCAGATCGGTTGCTCTTGCGCCAAATATCAGTACTGGTATCGACAACGGCAGCACCAGCAAGGCCAGTAAAACGCTGCCGCGCTGCAACCCTATGGTCAACGCGGCGCCCACGCTGCCAATCAGGCTCAAAGTCGGTGTTCCCAGTAGCAAACTCAACATGATAGCGGTCATAGCCTCATTGGGTACGCTGAACGCACTGGCAACCACAGGCGCAATCAGCACCAGCGGCAGCCCGCTCACGAGCCAGTGGGCACAGGTTTTTCCGAGTACGATGATTGTCAACGGCGCGGGGCTCAGAACCAGCTGCTCCAGGCTGCCGTCATCGCTGTCCGTGCGAAACAAGGCGTCCAGGCTCAACAATGAGGATAACAGCGCTGCGACCCACAAAACACCCGCCGAGATGTCTCTTAACAACGACAATTCCGGGCTCAAAGCCAGGGGGAACATCGTCGTGACGATCACGAAGAACAGCAAGGGGTTGGCGAGTTCGCCAATGCGCCGGAAAGACAGCTTCAGATCACGCTGAACGATCAGGAAAAAAGTCTGGCCGAGACCGGGGGTCATGCTGTCAGCTCCAGTCGGTCCCAGCGCTCGCCATCCGTATCCAGTTCCTGGTGGGCCGCAACGACGACCAGGCCACCGGCCCTCAGGTGTTCATCCATCAGATCGGTAATCAATCTGACCCCTGCTTTGTCCAGGTTGGCGACCGGTTCATCCAGCAACCACAGGCTGGCTGCTGACAAGCAAATGCGTGTCAGTGCAACGCGTCGTTTTTGGCCGGCAGACAGCACTCGCGTGGGCAGGTCGCTGATATGCGAGACACCGAGACGCTCAAGCTGGTTTAGCGTGTGTTTGCGATCAAAACGGCGCTTGAAACCCACTTGATACCGCAGGTTTTCGATGGCGTTGAGATCGCCTTTCAGACCGTTGAGGTGGCCAAGAACCGCTACGCCGGAGTGATAGGCATGCCTGTCACGGCGAATGGGGACATTGTTCCAGAAAACGTCCCCGTTCTCCGGTTCGGTGAGACCTGCCAATACCCGGATCAGGCTTGTCTTTCCCGAGCCGTTTGGGCCACGGATGGCAAGCCCGCGACCCGCGGTCACGTTGAGCGATATATGATGAAACAGGCAACGCTCACCGCGCCACAGTTCAAGATCCTGGGCGCTCAATGTGCCTGACGCGCGATCGGTCATCCTTACTCCGATTATGCCCGGCCGCAGGCATTCTGCACTGTCACGGTGACCGCTGCAATCAAAGACGTGGGTCATTCAGTCCAGGAGTTATACTGCCATACGCGCGGCAGGCGGATAACAATCAATGAACCTCCAGGCTATTAAATACGTACTCAATCGATTTCTGCTGCAACGGGATATGTTGACAGCCCGAACCGATCACTTCGATCTTGTGCTGCAAGTGAAGACCAAGGATGTCATTGGCAGGCATCTTTACAAGT
>CBDUSC010000046.1:0-9471 GCA_965369735.1 uncultured bacterium | reverse complement strand
TCATTATGTTCTCGCCGGGGTTTTCCATGTGGTACTCGAGTATTCGTGTTTCCACAATCGCGTCCACCGGACAGGCTTCTTCACAAAAACCACAATAAATACACTTGAACAGATCGATGTCGTAGCGCGTCGTTCGCCGTGTACCATCTTCGGCAACATCGGACTCGATCGTGATTGCCAGCGCCGGGCAGACTGCCTCGCACAACTTGCAGGCGATACAGCGTTCTTCGCCATTCGGGTATCGCCGTAGCGCGTGCAAACCGCGAAACCTGGGTGATTGCGGCGTCTTTTCCTCGGGGTATTGAATTGTGATGTTTTTGACGAACAGATTCCTGAACGTCACCCTGAGCCCCGCGAACAGTTCCCACAAAAAGAATGTTTTCAAAAATCTGCGAATCGCGTTCATATGCCTATGCCCACGGTCCGATTTTCAGTACTGACATCACGCCCTCGACGAAAATCCAAACCAGGGTCACCGGTATGAATACTTTCCAGCCCAGACGCATGATCTGGTCATAGCGGTAGCGTGGAAATGTCGCGCGGAACCACAAAAAGCAAAACAGGAAAACGAAAATTTTCAACGACAACCAGTGCAACCCCGGTGCCGCAAGCCACGGGATATCTATCAAGCCCTCGAACGGTGACAACCAGCCGCCAAAGAAAAAGACCGACGTTAGAGCTGCGATCAAAATCATGTTGGCGTATTCGCCCAGAAAAAACAGCGCAAACAAAACGCCGGAGTATTCAACGTGAAACCCTGCCACGATCTCGGACTCGCCTTCCGCAACATCAAATGGCGCGCGATTGGTCTCCGCAACACCAGATATGAAATACACACCAAACAACGGTAGCAATGGCAACCAGAACCATTCCAGAAAGCCGTTGCCACGTTGTGCCTCGACAATATCGCCAAGATTCAGGCTGCCACCCGCCATCAATACACCGATAAGCGCGAAACCCATGGCGAGTTCATACGCTACGATTTGTGCCCCTGTACGCATGGCGCCCAGAAACGCGTATTTGGAGTTCGATGCCCAGCCAGCAAGAATTACGCCGTACACCTCTAAAGAGGTCAGTGCCAGAACATACAAAACACCGGCATCGATATTCGAAACCACAAAACCATCCCAAAACGGGATAACTGCCCAGGTTGCAAGCGCGGGTACCAGCGCCAATACCGGAGCAATAAGGAACAAAAACTTGTTGGAGTTGGCCGGGATGATGACTTCTTTGAGGAGCAGTTTCACCGTATCGGCAAACGGCTGCATAAGGCCAAAGTAGCCGACGCGATTCGGACCAATGCGATTTTGCATGGAGCCGATGACTTTGCGTTCTGCCAGCGTGAGAAATGCGACGCAAAGGATCAGCGGTAACAAAATGCCAGCGATCTGCAATGTAACAATGATAACCGTCTGCAAACCTGCGGGTATTGCAGACCACAACGGTGAAATCATTGCCAGGATTGCATCCATACTGATTTTGACCGGTCAGTAGACCGAAGCCTCTTCTTGCCCATCCTCGGTTAGTTGCAGCGCAGGCGCACGGCGCACCAGCGCATCGATTTGATACATGGGCATATCGGTCACCTGCGAACCGGTGCCATTGAGCTTGATCTCACGCGAGCCGGCGAATGTATTGTTTACATTGACATCGCCGCATACCCCGGCAAGTTCCGCGCGCACATCCTCCGAGCTCAGGTAGTCAAACCCGTCAATATCCATCAGATTAGCGAGCACGCGCAGTACTTTCCAACCGGGCCGTGCCTCGCCGACCGGGTTTGCAACGCCCGAAAAGCTTTGCCAGCGTCCTTCTGCGTTGACGAATGTTCCAGAAGTTTCGGCAAAAGTACCAATAGGAAGAATAACGCTGGCATATGCCTGCATGGTTTCGGTTACATATGGGCTCATGGCGACTACGAAATCAGCCCTGTGCAAATCATCGATGGCCAGTTTGCCGCGCGCGGTATCAAGCTCTGGTTCGATGCCAAACAACATGTACGCTTTTAGCGCGGCTTCCAGCATTTGCTTGCAACCCAGGCCAGCCTGATCTGATTTTCCGCCACCTGGCGCGCGGTGTGATACCGCACCTGCAAGATAGGCGCCGGCAAGATTACCTCCTTCTGTCAGGTAGCCGATGCGGGAGCCACAGAGATCCGAGAATGCTGCCATCAGCGCGCGTATGTCACTGTACGTCGGGTGCCGGATCGCGAGCTGACCCAGAAGCACAAGATTGTTCTCTGCTTTTACCATCACTTTCGCCAGGGCACGGTGCCGTTCACCGATATCTACATGACCGCATACATTCCTCAACGCAGCAGGCACATCTTTGCCGGTAATCTCCGCTGCCGCGGACAGCAATGCTGCTGCATCTGACACCATTGCGCCGGCCGGCGATTCAAGATAGAGAGCCACCGGGAACAGGTAATCGAATATGGCCGGGTTGACGAAGCTGACCGTGGCTCCAGTCATCGCTGCCTTGCGAATCCGATGTGCCAGCATCGGCGCTTCCCTGCGCAGGTTCGAGCCAAACACCGCAATCGCATTTTGACTCTCAATATCAGCCAGTGACACACCAATGCCGGGGTACACCGGATCATGCTCCTGATCACGGTAATCGCCCTGCTGCAGGCGTGCATCGATGTTATTGCTGCCGGATGCCCGAGCCAGCCTGGCCAGCAGGTATTGTTCTTCCAGCGTGGCGCTGGGTGATATCAACGCGCCAAACTGTTCGGCACCGTGTTTTTCAATACTGTCTTGAATGCCCCTGGCCGCAGCAGCCAAAGCAGTTTCCCAATCTGTCTCCTGCCACTCATCGTCAACTCGGATCATCGGGCTTTGCACCCGGTCATCCGAATAAACGCCTTCGTAACTGTAACGATCACGATCCGATATCCAGGTTTCATTCACCGCTTCGTTTGGCCTTGGCACCATCCGCATCAATCGGCCCCGCAGGGTATGCGCATAAATATTTGAGCCAACGCAGTCATGCGGCGCGATCGTTTCGCGTTGAACCATTTCCCAGGCACGGGCGCGGAATCGGAATGGTTTGTTGTTGAGCGCGCCAACCGGACACAGATCGATGATGTTGCCGGATAATTCATGATTCACGCTGCGTTCTACAAAGGTACCGATTTTCATATTCTCGCCGCGACCTGTGGTACCCAGCTCCTGGATGCCGGCGATCTCCTGGCCAAACCGAACGCATCGCGTGCAATGTATGCAGCGTGTCATATCGGTTGATACCAGTGGGCCAATATTCTGGTCTTTGACCACACGTTTGCGTTCCGTAAAACGAGAGACATCGCTACCAAAGCCCATCGCGAGATCCTGCAACTCGCATTCACCACCCTGATCGCATATAGGGCAATCCAGCGGGTGATTGATCAACAGGAATTCCATGGTCGCTTTTTGAGCCGATATGGCACGCGGCGATTTGGTGAAAACCTTCATGCCCTCGGATACCGGTGTTGCACAGGCCGGCATCGGTTTTGGCACTTTTTCAACTTCGACCAGGCACATGCGGCAATTAGCTGCTATTGACAATTTTTCGTGGTAACAAAATCTCGGAATGTAGACACCCGCATCGTCGGTGACCTCGATGAGCATCTGGCCCGGACGCGCTTTCAGCGGCACTCCGTTGACTTCAATGTTGACGGTATCTTCGCTCATAGCCTTTCCGCGATCAGGCAGCAGCCTGGCCGCTTGCCTCCACGATGCTGCGACCACGATGCTCGATCATGTACTCAAACTCGTGGCGAAAATGTTTCAAAAAACTCTGCACCGGCCACGCCGCAGCATCTCCAAATGCACAAATTGTGTGACCCTCGATGCGGTTTGCAACATTGACCAGCATGTCAAGATCATCCATGCGCCCCTGGCCACTCTGTATGCGTTTTATCATGCGGTTCATCCACCCGGTGCCTTCACGGCATGGTGTGCACTGACCACAGGATTCTGCATCGTAAAAGCGCGATATCCGTTCCAGCACCTTCACCATGCATGTCGTTTCATCCATGACCATGACCGCGCCGGTGCCAAACGACGAACCCGCTTTTTGCAGGGAGTCATAGTCCATGGTGCATTCCCGGATGATATCGGCCGGCATTACCGGTACCGATGAACCGCCCGGGATTACGGCTTTGAGATTTCTGCCGCCACGGATACCACCGCACAGATCCATCAGGTCCCTGAACGAAATCCCCATGGGCAGTTCATAATTACCGGGCTTTTCGATGTGACCCGAAACCGAGAACAAAGCGGTGCCACCGGAATTCTCAGGACCAAGATCCGAAAACCACTGCGAACCCTTGCGCATAATGGTCGGCGTGATTGCAAGACTCTGGGTGTTGTTGATCGTCGTGGGTTTACCGTACAACCCGAAGTTTGCCGGGAACGGTGGCTTGAATCTCGGCTTGCCTTGTTTGCCCTCCAGCGATTCCAGCAATGCGGTTTCTTCGCCGCAGATGTATGCGCCCGCGCCCACAAAAGTGTAAAGATCAAAGTCAACACCAGAACCTTTGGCATTCTTGCCCAGCAAACCGGCTTCATAGGCTTCTTTGACCGCATTTTCAAAAACCGGTACAGGTTCGGCTTCAAACTCACCGCGGATATAGTTGTATCCGACCGTGGCGCCCATCGCGAAACCGGCAATGGCCATACCTTCTACAACCGAATGCGGGTTGTACCGTAAAATCTCACGGTCGTGGCATGTACCCGGCTCGCTTTCATCCGAGTTACACACAAGGTACTTCTGCACCGGTGCATTGCGCGGCATAAAGCTCCACTTGAGACCGGTCGGAAAACCGGCGCCGCCGCGACCGCGAAGACCCGATTCCTTTACTTCATCAACAACCTGTTCCGGTGTCAGTTCGCCACGCAGAATTTTTTCCCATGTCTCATAACCCCCGATACTGCGATAGGTATCAAGTGAGGCCGGATTCTCAAGCCCAAAGGTAGCGAAACATACAAGGTTTTGTTGCATGACCGCTTACTCCAGACCGTCCAGAATCTCATCGATCTTTTCGGGCGTGAGATTCTCGTGATAAACATGATCGACCATCATCATGGGTGCTCCGCAACAGGCAGCAAGACATTCTTCTTCCTGTTTGAGATAAAACCTGCCGTCCGGGGTACTGTCACCGGTTTTGATACCCAGCTTTTTCTCGACATAAGAAACGATGTCATCCGACCCGCACAACATACACGACACATTGGTGCATACGGATATGCTGTGGCGTCCCACTTTTTTTGTTTCAAACATGGAGTAGAAGGTCGCAATTTCGTATACCTGTATAGGCTGCAAGCCCATGTATTCAGCAACCGCATCCATCAGCCCGGTGGTGAGATACCCCTGGTTTTCGTGCTGTACGACTTTCAACGCCGATATCACTGCAGAACGTCCCTGCCCTTTCGGAAAACGGGCAACCCAGTGATCGATTTCCTCGCGGACATGATCCGACAACGCAGCAACTTGTTTGACTGTTTCACTCATCAGCGATCAATCTCACCAAAGACGATGTCCTGCGTACCAATAACCGCCACCACATCGGCTAACATATGCCCTTGCACCATCTCATTCATCGATGACATGTGCGCAAACCCCGCCGCACGAATCTTGAGCCGAAACGGCTTGTTGGCACCATCCGATACCAGGTATACGCCGAACTCGCCTTTTGGATGCTCGATCGCGGCATAGGCTTCACCCTCGGGCACACAATAACCCTCGGTAAACAGCTTGAAGTGATGAATGAGTGATTCCATATCCTCCTTCATCTCTTCGCGTGTCGGCGGCACAATCTTGTGATCATCGAGCATCACCGGCCCCGGGTTATGGCGTAGCCAGTTCACACACTGTTTAATAATGCGATTCGACTGACGGAATTCTTCAATGCGAACCAGGTAGCGGTCATAACAATCGCCGTTTACTCCGACGGGTATGTCGAAATCCACTTTGTCATAGACCGCGTAGGGCTGTTTTTTACGCAAATCCCACTCAATACCTGAGCCGCGCAGCATGGGACCGGAGAAACCAAGCTGCATGGCCCGTTCCGGTGAGACTACGGCAATATCCACGGTGCGCTGTTTCCAGATACGGTTGTCCGTAAGCAGGGTCTCGTATTCATCGACACGACCCGGGAATTTGTCTGTGAACGCTTCAATGAAATCGAGCAATGAACCTTCGCGTTGCTCGTTCATGCGATCGACTTCTTTTTGGCTATGCCATTTGGATGGCTGGTACTTTGCTATCGAATCCGGCAAATCGCGGTAAACGCCACCCGGGCGATAGTAGGTTGCGTGCATGCGTGTGCCTGAGACTGCCTCGTAGCAATCCATCAGATCTTCACGCTCCCGAAAGCAATACAGGAACATGGTCATCGCACCCACATCGAGACCATGGGAACCCAGCCACAAAAGGTGATTTAAAATCCGGGTAATCTCATCGAACATTACGCGGATATATTGCGCGCGCAATGGTGGCTGAATACCAAGCAGCTTTTCAATGGCGAGCACATAGCCGTGCTCGTTGCACATCATCGACACATAGTCCAGCCGATCCATGTAGCCGATACTCTGGTTGAAGGGTTTGCTCTCGGCAAGTTTTTCGGTCGCACGATGCAACAGACCTACATGCGGGTCTGCGCTTTTAATCACTTCGCCATCCATCTCCAGCACAAGACGCAGCACACCATGCGCCGCGGGGTGCTGCGGACCGAAATTCAAGGTGTAGTTCTGGATCTCAGGCATCGTCACCGGCCTCATCAGCCGAATCGGCGCGTGATCCATAGCGACTGTCTTTACGAATCACTTTTGGCACCAGGGTGCGGTCTTTAATAGTCACCGGCTGGTACACCACCCGCTGCTTGTCCGGGTCGTATGTCACCTCCACGTTTCCAATCAACGGGAAGTCCTTGCGGAACGGGTGCCCAATAAATCCGTAGTCGGTCAATAACCGGCGCATATCCGGGTGACCGCGAAACAGGATACCAAACAGATCGAAGGCTTCACGCTCGTACCAGTTTGCCGAATTCCAGATATCGACGACTGAGTCCACAATGGGTGCATCGTTATCCGGCGCAAACACCTTGAGCCTGAGACGAAGGTTTTGGCTGATCGATTGAAGGTGATACACGGCTGCAAACCTGCGGCCCGCTTCCATATCGCTACCGGGCACCGGGTCTGCAGCATCGCGATTCACACCACGACTGAAACCTGATTCAGTGGCATCGAGGGTTTTCCATTCAACCTCCCCATAGCCAAGATAATCGACGCCACAGACATCCATGAGCATCTCGATGCCAAAATCATCACGCAGACCCCGGCACACCTCGAGCAGTTGGTCGGCGGGTACTACATAGGCAAGTTCGCCACAAATGGACGCCACACGAGTCAGTGTGTTTTCGTACCTGTGTTGTAACCGATCGGCAAATGCCTCGGTTTTTTTGCTCATTCCTGCACTTTCACCGGGCGATGGTGTTGGTTCGCCGGATTTTATTTTGTAGTTGGATAATGCCGTACAACAACGCTTCCGCTGTTGGCGGGCAACCCGGAACGTAAACGTCCACGGGCACAATGCGATCGCAGCCGCGGACTACCGAATACGAGTAATGATAATAGCCGCCACCGTTGGCGCAGGACCCCATGGATATCACCCAGCGCGGTTCGGCCATCTGGTCATAGACCTTGCGCAGCGCCGGCGCCATTTTGTTACATAAAGTGCCCGCCACGACCATCAAGTCGCTCTGTCTGGGGCTGGGTCTGAACAGGATCCCGAACCGGTCCAGATCATACCGGGACGCACCCGCCTGCATCATTTCCACGGCGCAGCAGGCCAGGCCAAAGGAAACCGGCCACATGGATCCTGTCCTGGCCCAGTTCACCACAACGTCAACAGAGGTGGTGATAAAACCCTGTCGCTCAATCGTGCCTTTGGGCAACTCCTGGGAGACGAGCGATTCAGACGCTTCTAATCCCATTCCAGGGCTCCTTTTTTCCATTCATAAATGAACCCGATCACCAAAATCAGCAGGAAAACCCCCATCGAGATCAGGCCAAACAGACCCACCGCATCCAGCGATATCGCCCACGGCACCAGGAAGGCGATTTCGAGGTCAAAAATGATGAACAGGATGGCGACCAGGTAGTACCGCACATCAAATTTCATGCGGGAGTCTTCGAATGCTTCGAAGCCACATTCATACGGAGACAACTTTGCCGCATCCGGCCGATGCGGGCCGAGAATAAAGCCCATGGACATCAGGGCCAGGGCCACAATGCAGGCAATCACCAAAAATATCAGAATCGGAACGTAGTTTTCGAGCATTTTTTATATTTGTCGTTTATGCAGCTGGATAGTATATCGCCGGTGCCTGCAAAGCTCACCAAAAATGTTGTAGCGGACAACCTCGCGCTTTGCGATATGGGCCGCTATAGTGTAATAAGGCTAAGTAATTGAACGCGCAGCAAAAATTCTGCGGCGCGGCAGTTTGTGTATATGGGGTTACGCATGAAGCGCATGAATCTGTCCTGGGCGATCCGCAATGCCCTGGTTTCTGCAGCGGCATCGACGGTGATTATCCAGGGCGTTGGTCATGCACAGGCCATTGATGAAGAAGAAGAAGACATTGCCGAGCAAGGGCTGATTACCGTCACCGGCTCGCGCCTCAAACGCGTCGATTTCGAGGTGCCGCAACCGGTCACCGTCATCACTCGTGCAGACATGGACGAAACCGGCGAGATATCGGTTGCCGAGGTGCTGCGCCGACAGCCCTTTAACCAGTTTGGCTCACGCAAGGAACGATCCGGTTCGAATGCCCAAAGTCAATCCACAGTCAGCTTGCGCGGTCTGGGTGCCCAACGCACCCTGGTACTGCTGGACGGCCGCAGGTTTGCCGGCTCGGGCCCGATCGGTGATGGCTCGGCAACCAATCTCAATACCATCCCGATGGCCGCCGTGGCCGACAACTCCGGAACGCCGGTGGTGACAGCCATCCGCGATGGCAAGGCTTATGAAACCGAAGTCGAGTTGGGCGCCGAAACAGGCGATTTCGTGCAAGTCCTTCATGGCCTCGCGCCCGGCGACACGGTTGCAATCGCCGGAGGCTACGGCCTGCCCGAAAGTTGCCCAGTTCACATCGTCGTCGATGTCGAGGCAACAAACACTGACAGCCGCTGATTCCGTCAGTTTCTTAGCACGCGGACACCAATTTCTTATGTTGTAGCTACGCTCGCCATTTCCTGGACGATCCTTACCACTGGTCGGCAACTCCCAGATCGCAGTAGGCGCCACGGCCAAAGCGCCACGTGATGCCAGCTCCGACCCAGTAGCTCTGGACAGCGGTCACGGTCTCCGGGCCGAGCTGCGTTTCCGTCCGGAACATGCCGCCGCCGAAGAGATCGAAATCGATGCCCGGCAGGACGTCGCGGATTCCTACACCACCGGTGATGCGGTGCTTGTTGGCAATCGCCAAGGTCC